>QOAS01000175.1 GCA_003972855.1 Gammaproteobacteria bacterium
TCGGTGGTAAACGTTGGTAAACTCAACGAACTATTCGAAGAAAACGCCGAAATTACCCCCGAAGTTCTATTGGAGAAAGGTCTCGTTAGGAAAAACAAACCCGTTAAAATATTGGGTGATGGCGATATAACCAAGCCCCTTATAGTAAAAGCCCATAAATTCTCCAAGTCCGCAAAGGAAAAAATTGAAGCCGCCGGCGGTAAGGCTATAGAAATTTCTTAAAGTTTCTTTTCTTATCTCTTTTTTTCGGCGATTGAGACCATCTGAGAGCTAACAGTTTTTCTCTTTGTGGGTTCGGTTTAGCCTACCCTTTAATGGATAAGAAACTCAACAGACTTATAAGGGAGAAAAGCCTTTATAAGAAATTTGCGGGCTAAAACCTCGTATCTAACTTGCGAGTTGTGCAGCCTGTCTGCGTAAGCAGTTTTAAAATTTTCCTTTTAGAGGTAGCCTAAATGCCAAAATCTCTAAGATGCCTAACGATAGCCTTAACCGACATACCTACCGAATACAAAATCACTTTGGGCTACCTCTCTTACCACTCTGGAAAACTCTTTAACCAAGCCCTCTACCTCGTTAAAACCAAGCAAGCCAAAATCAATACCTACGACCTTTACAACAAGCTTAAAGACAATTCTTTGCATCTTAAAAACCTTTAATCTCGCTCCGCTCAAATTGTTTTAGATGAGCTTGTAAGAGCTTTTAAAAACGCCTTTAAAGGTGTTGTCCAATTTCCCAATTTCAGACCTAAAACCAAATCCCATAGAACGCTCACCTACGACAAGACAGGCTTTAAAATTGTAGGAACCAAAGTTAGACTTTCCCTTTCCAAAGAACTAAGGAAATGGTTAAAAGAAAAACACGGAATAGAGCTTAAATATCTTTGGCTGGATACGGGATTGGAGCTGGACGAAAGACTGATTAAGAATGTTCAACTCGTTCCAAAAGCCAGAGGGAAAGAGTTTGAACTACACATAATCTACGAAAAACCGCAAAATCAAATCAAACCTCTCAAAGGCGAAAGGCTAATGGTTTTAGACCCAAACTCCTCTAACTTTTTCGCAATAGTGATAGAAGGGATAAAACAGCCTTACCTAATTGACGGAAAGGGGCTTAAAAGCTTGTTAAGGAAATACCTCAAGAAGATAGCAAGACTACAAAGCAGATTAGAAGGAGCAAGGAAAAAGAGATTTTTAACCTACTTTTTAGAAGAAAGAATTTCAAAATTGTGGTTAAAGATAAAGAGACTTCTAAGACATTTTGCCCATAATGTAAGCAATCTAATTTTGGAACTTGCCCTCAAATATGGGGTTTAAGAAGATATACATAGGGGACGCTGTAAAGAACAAAAATAAGGAAAGCAATCTAAACAGCGTAGTAGACCAACTATGGAGCCTACTACCGCACGGAAAGGTAAAAGAATATTTGGAATATAAGGCGAAAGAGTATGGAATAGAAGTTAAGTATATATCTGAAGCCTACACTTCGGGGGTGGACAGCTCCGTAGGTGGAGCTGTTAGCAAAGAAACCTACACTCCCGAAGCGAGGGTAAAGAGGGGACTTTTTAAAACCAAGTTTTTGGGACTTTTAAATGCTGATGTAAACGCTTGTAGGAACTTTCTTAAAAAACTTGGGAGATTTGACCTAATAAGCGGGGTATTGAGACCGATAAGGTTAAGGGTATTTTTCAAGCTAAAAGGAAGTAGCTCCGCTATTCCGCTGTATGGCGGGATAGGTAGGAGTAGGGGCGGAGTGAACCCGCCTGTGGTGGTAAGGCACCGCTTAGACGGTGCAAACCCACCCAAAGCCCCGCATTTTTGATGCGGGGTAGTTCACAGTTCCCGGTTTGGGTGACGCGGGCGATAGGGCTTTTAACACGGAAGGTTAGGTGTTTTTCCAAACAATCCATATTGTAAAAGAACCCAGTATTAGGAAGAGCGAAACCAAAATAGACATTCCTAAAATTTGTATATCCATTTCATTCCTCCTTACAAGTTTCCAATTTGGCTATTTCCCTAAAGAGAGCAATAAGGATAAAAATTCCGACAATTATGGAAAAAACTAAACCAAGACTCGTTAAAGAAATCAAACCTAAATTGGCGTTACCTTTAAATAGCAAAGTTCCCAAACCACCACCCCAACCAAGGATAAAGTAAGACCAAATAGTTAAAATTTGCTTCAAAACATCTATTTTGGCTTCTATAACTTTACATTTTTCCATTGATTTAAATTAAATGGCGGGGCTGGGAGGACTCGAACCCCCGACCGCGGGATTTGGAGTCCCGCGCTCTACCAACTGAGCTACAGCCCCTACGCTAAAGGTAATAATATACCAAACCTCTCTAAACCTTTCAAGGGATTATCAAGCTTGTTGTAAATACAAAGGAGAGCTTAAGACGAAGGATAAGAAATTCTGTTAATAGTAACGAAGTTTAAAAACCTTGCAGGTTAAACAAACAAACAAGAATAAACCCTTTGTGAGGGGACGGGCTACAAAGACACCTGTGGGGGGTAGCTACTCCTTTTTGGAGTGGCTACTGCCCAAAGTTAAACCCCAATTTCTAATGCGGGGTGGTTGACTTATCTGACTTCGTAGTTCCTTTTAACAAGCCTTCCTCTTGTAGCCAAGCTTTTACTTTTTCTAAAGGAATTTCCAGAGCATTAGCAATTTCTTCCATTGATAAATGAAGCTTTTTATACAACCTTATAACATCCTCCCTTTTAGCTTTCAAATAAAAAGGGTCTTTTTCAAGGTCAATAGTTATAGGCATATTTTGCACCTCCTTAGAAAGGATATTTAAGCGCTTGGGTCTAAGTCCCGCCAAGTGCAAAAGCATACTTAGATAAGTTTGCTTTTCCTTTTCAGGGAGGTTATTTATTCTCCAAATTATCTCCCTCAAAGTAGTAGATTCGTCTTCCATCCTACAAAGCGATGCCAATATCCAATCGCTTGGCTCGGGGCTATTTAGGAGTATTGAGCAATCCACCTCGTTCAGGTCCACTATTTTGTAACGAAAGTCCAAGTTAGGGAACTTTAATTCCCCTTTCATTCTCCTTAGGGGTTTATCCCCTACATACAACACCACCTGATGGGGAACCTTCCCGTAGTTTTCCAATATCAGGGCGTAGTAGTAAAGCATCCTTAGACCCATTTTCGGGTCCTCTTTCGTTTGGATTTCCAAATGGTAGATTTCTCCTTCGTATTCAAATACTAGGTCCGCTTCCCTCTCAAAGAGCTTGGGGAGCTTTACATCTAAAAACCTTATCCTGGTTCCGTCAAATTCCTTCCCAAACGCCAATTTGAGGAAATTTACCGGTACATCTTTTAGGAGTTTCCTTAACGGGATATCATAGGTTTTCCCCATTCCTACAAGAGCGCATTTTAAACTTGAAATAATCCAAGTCAGGTATTTAAAAGTCCAGATTCCATATTAGGTTCTCCTCCTCTTTTTGGGTTTTTCCCTTGAGGGTGTTTGAAAATTCCGCGCCTTACTAAGAAGAGGGTTAAAATGAACAATTTTTATTTGTTCATTTCATTTTAAATTTGTCTCCAAGTAAGGATTTGGAAAAGGAAAACCACCTTTTGGGGATTTTTCAAACACCTTCAGGGATTATCTCTTCTCCGACAACAAAGTAGCGTTTACCCCCCAACCGACCTACCACACCGCGGGAACTTTCAAGAAGCTTTTTATCAAAATGGAAAACCTCTACCTTTCCGATAACCAAATCCATAGGGGTATCGCCGATTTCTATAATTTTGTAAACCGTGCATTCCAGTGAGGCTTTTACTCCCTTTATACGGGGAGGTTTTACCACCAAAGAAGGTTCCATTTGAAGGTTTAAAACTTCAACCTCGCTCTCTTCGGGGGGAAAATCTTTTCCGCTTTCCACCATGGGTTTTAAAAATTCTTCCGTTACGAGGTTTACCACAAACTGACCCGTTTCGCGAATGTTTCTTGCGGTATCCTTCGGAGTTCCATCCTTTCTTTTACCTACGGAGACCATAATTAGGGGAGGTTTTGAGGTTATACCGTTATAGAAACTAAAAGGTGCAAGGTTTACAACCCCGTTTTTGGAAACGGTTGTGACCCACGCTATAGGTCTGGGAACGATAAGGCTAAACATCAGTTGGGCTATAAGTTTTTTGTCCTCCGTTTGAGCGGTAATAACGGTTTCCATCAAAGGGAGCTATTTTAAATTTAATCCCATGAGGGTAAAAATAACTCCTAAAGATGCACTAATTTTGGTGGATATACAAAAGGACTTTTTACCCGGAGGAGCTTTACCCGTCCCCGAAGGGGATAAGGTTATAGAGCCTGCCAACCGCTACATAGAAATTTTTACCAAAGCCAAAGCTCCGATATTTGCCACCAGAGATTGGCACCCAGAAAACCACATTTCGTTTAAAGAATACGGAGGGCTTTGGCCTAAACATTGCGTTCAAAACACCGAAGGTGCAAAATTTGCGGATAGCCTAAAGCTACCTCCCGAGGTTTTTATTATTAATAAAGGCGATAGGGCGGAGTTTGACGCCTATAGCGGTTTTCAAGGCACGATTTTGGAAAACCTTTTGAGGGAAAGGGGGGTTAAAAGAATCTTCGTAGGAGGTTTGGCAACCGACTACTGCGTTTTAAACACCGTTTTGGGCGGATTAAATTTGGGTTTCCAAGTTTTTTGGTTATCCGACGCCTCCAAAGGTATAACCCCCGAAGGGGAACAAAGGGCGAGAAATCAAATGCTAACCGAGGGTGCGGTTGAGGTTACCCTCTCCGATTTGGAGGTTTAACAATTTTGTAAACACTTTTTGTTCACCTTCCTTTTGAAATCCAAAAAGAGTTATGATATAGTTTAGAAACCAAACTATTTTAGGAGGTTCAACATGCCCAAATACACTCCCGAAGAAGTTCTCGCTCAAATTAAAGAATTGGGCATTAAGTTTGTAGACCTTAGATTTTCCGACCCCTTCGGGCAATGGCAACACCTGACCATTCCCGCGGAGGAACTAACCCTTGAAACCTTTGAAAACGGAAGGGGTTTTGACGGTTCCTCCATCAGAGGTTGGCAGTCCATTAACGAATCCGACATGCTCGCCAAACCCGACCCCAACACATTCTTTGTAGACCCGTTCATGCCCGATACCGCGGTAATGATTTGCGACATTTACGACCCCGTTACCGGGGAGAGGTATAAGAGAGATACCAGATATGTAGCCCAAAAGGCGGAACAATACCTCAAAGAAACCGGTATCGGTGACACCGCATACTTTGGACCCGAAGCGGAGTTCTTTATACTTGACAGCGTAGCATTTGAAGTTGGTCCCAACTACGCTTACTGGAGGGTAGATAGCGAAGAGGCTTGGTGGAACAGAGGCGTAGACGGAACCGGCTACAAAATTCCCCACAAGAGGGGATACTTCCCCGCACCCCCCATGGACAAAACTTGGGAACTCAGAAACGAAATGGTAGAAATCTTGGAACAGCTCGGTATTACCGTAGAACTCCACCACCACGAGGTTGCAACCGCGGGACAGGCGGAAATTGACATAAGATACGATAGTTTGGTTAATCAAGCGGACAAACTCTTTAAATACAAATATGTTGTAAGAAACGTTGCGGCTAAACACGGCAAATACGCAACCTTTATGGCAAAAGTTCTTCCCAACGACAACGGTAGCGGAATGCACACCCACTTCTCCATTTGGAAAAACGGAGAAAACCTCTTTGCGGGAAGCGGATACGCGGGACTTTCCGATATAGCACTCTGGGCTATCGGTGGTATCATCAAACACGGTAGGGCTATAGCGGCATTTACCAACCCCACCATAAACTCTTATCACAGGCTCGTTCCCGGATTTGAGGCTCCCGTAAGATTGGCATACTCCGCAAGAAACCGCTCCGCGGCTATAAGGATACCTATGTATTCTCAAAACCCCAAAGCTAAGCGTATAGAGGTAAGATTCCCCGACGCAACTTCCAACCCCTACTTGGCGTTTGCGGCAATTTTGATGGCGGCTATTGACGGTATAGAAAACAGAATTGACCCCGGCGAACCTTTTGACAAAGACATTTACTCCCTACCTCCCGAAGAGCTTGAAGGAATACCCACCTTGCCCGGTTCCCTTGAAGAGGCTATTAAGGCACTGGAAGAGGACTACGAATTCCTCCTAAAAGGAAATGTATTCACCGAAGACCTCATAGAGCTTTGGATTGAAAGCAAAAAAGCGGAAATTGACGCCCTCAGATTTACCCCTCACCCCTTGGAGTTTGAACTTTACTTTGACATTTAAGGTTTTTCCTTCCTCTTTTAAATTCCTATTTAAGTGGGAAAAAAGAAAACTATTTTTGTTTGCACCTCCTGTGGTTACCAAAGCGGTAGGTGGCTCGGTCGTTGTCCCTCTTGCGGGAGTTGGAATAGTTTTACCGAAGAGGTTGAAGTTCCGCAGGTAACCCCCAAGGCGAGGGGAGTTTTAAATTTCCTCTCAAGTGGTTCCAAACCTTTGCCTATAACCCAAGCGGAGGAAGAGGCTTTTGTCCGTTTCCCCTCGGGGATAGAGGTTTTTGACCACGCCATAGGGGGAGGTTTGGTAAAGGGGCAAGTTATACTCATAGGGGGAGAGCCGGGAATAGGAAAGTCCACCCTGCTTTTGCAACTTTCTCACTCCCTTGCAAGGGAAGGGAAAAAGGTTTTATACGCCAGCGGTGAGGAATCGGTAAATCAAATACACCTAAGGGCTAAGAGGTTAAAAGCTTTAAACGAAAACATTTTCGTGCTTTCGGAAACCGTTTTGGAAAAGATAGAAGAGGTTGCCCAAGAGCTAAATCCCGACATTCTCATTTTGGACTCGGTTCAAACGGTTTTTTCCGCTGACTTAGAAAGCTCCGCGGGTTCGGTCTCCCAAGTTAGAGAGGTAACTTACAGAATTACCGAGTTTTCAAAAAAGAGCGGGGCGGTTTCCTTTATCGTGGGGCATGTAAACAAGGAGGGACAAATTGCGGGTCCCAAAGTTTTGGAACACATAGTGGATACCGTTTTGCAATTTGAAGGAGAAAGGGGGAGTTTTTACCGAATACTGAAAGTGGTAAAAAACCGCTTTGGACCCGCGGGGGAGGTGGCTGTATTTAAAATGACCTCCTTTGGTCTGGAGGAAGTTCCCGAACCTTCTGCGTTTTTTATTTCCGAGAGAAACATAGATAGGGCGGGAACGGTAATTTTTCCCTACACCGAGGGAACTAAACCGGTTCTTTTGGAAGTCCAAGCGTTGGTTTTACCTTCGGTATATTCAACCCCCCAGAGGAGAAGCGAAGGTTTCAACCCCAATAGGCTTTCCCTAATTTTGGCAATCCTTGAAAAGGAGGCAAACATCTTTTTGAGGGACAAAGATGTCTTCGTAAACATCGTGGGGGGGATGGAGGTGGACGAACCGGGCGTGGATTTGGCGGTCGCCTTGGCTATAACCTCCTCGGTAAAAAATAAACCCATTCCTCCCGAAGTTGCGGTCTTTGGCGAATTGGGACTTACCGGGGAGATTAGAAATGTTTACTTTGCCAAGGCAAGGGTGGACGAGGCTAAAAGATTTGGATTTAAAAGAATCCTTGTTCCCAAAAGTGTAGCGGAAGAACTAAAAGACCCCACCGTGGAGGGGTATTCGCATATAAGCCAGCTTTTGGAGGCGGTTTTTTAACCCTCCCCTTTGGCGGGGGCTACCTTTTTGTTGTATATTGCGGACAAAACGCCGTTTACAAATTTTGCCGCCTTTTTCCCCACAAAGGCTTTGGCAAAGTCTATGTAATCGTTAAAAGCCCTTCCGGGGTCTTGAACCCCTACATAGACAAACTCCGCGGTGCCGAGCCTAAGGAGATTTCTTTCAATGCTTCCCAAACTGTCCAGTGTCCAATCTTTTAAAAATTCCTCTATGGTGCTGTCCACCTCTATCTTGTGTCCCTTATAGGCGTTTAGGAGTTTTTCCGCATACTCCCTTATTTTTCCCATGTCTTCTTCAACCCTTTTGGTGGAAAAGTCTCTAATTTCATCCAAGAAGGTTTTAACTATTTGCAGAACCTTTTGACGGAATTCTCGCTCCGCACTCTTTAAGGTTTCAAAATCTTTGGGAGGGTTTTCCCTTATGTTTCTTACAAACTCCAAAAGGGTTTCCAAACTTTCTTTGGAGTCCTTTTCCACCTTTTGGAGTTTTTCCAAAGAGTTTTCTATTTCCGAAAGGATGGAGAAAGCCTTTTCCAACTTGGGTTTAGCCCTCTCGCTAATCCAACCGGTATAGGTGAGGGCAAAATTGTGGAAATCCTCCACCGCCTTAAGGAGCAGATAAACCGCAAAGAGTTTTCCCCGTAGTTTGTCCGCCAAAATTTCTTCATCTGCCAAGGTTTCAAACTTCTTGGAAAAAACCTCTGCGCTAAACTCCTTTTGTTCCTCTATGAGGTTTTTTAGATTTTGGGCAACGGAAGAAGCCAAACGGTAGGAACTCTCCAAGTTTTCCCAATAATCTTTGGTTAGTCGGTCAAGGTCTTCCCCGGTTATATCCCATTGATATAGGATATTGAAGGCGTGTTTTCGCGAATATTTCCTAAAACGCATCGCAAAAACTCTTAATATTAAATCCAAAACTTAAAAGGGAAAGCCGAATTCCTTGGCAAATCGGAAGGCTACGGAGCTGGAGCCGTCCGAATATTCCGCAAACCTCAGAAAGCTACCCCCGAAGAATTTTACCGCACCCCAAAGGTAGGTGGTTTTTGGGTTGGTGGAAGGAAACCAGTGGTAACCCACCTTGGCAAAGTCCGCAAAATCCTTTTCAACATCTATACCCACCGCAAAACCGGTTTGGGGGTCAAAAGAGGGACTAAACTTCACCGTTATTCCCCTAATCAGGGAGGAGGAAAATCTTTCTAACGCTCCCGCAACCGCTTGGGCGCCGGTTTGGAGTAAAACCCTTGTGAGGGGAAATTCGCTTAAGCCCTCCCCTCCTCCCGAAAGGAGTTCCGCCAAGAGCTGATTTTTAGGTGTGGGTGGCACCGAATATATTTCAAGGGATAGATTTTCCCACGGAAGGTTTCCGTAAATTCTCAAATAAACGGTCTTGTCGGGCGAGTAGTAGGTGAGGGGGAGGTTTAGGCTGACCTTTTTATCTTTTAAGGTAACCTCACCACTTCCTACATAAAAAGTTTTTCCCAACATTTGCAGTTTTCCGTAATTTACCCGCACCCAAAGGGTTCTTTTCTTGTTGGTAAAATCCCCCCTTAGGGAGAGAACGGCATTTCCGTTGGGGGTTTCCACATAAAGCGGTTCACCGGTAGTCAGCTCAATATCAAAGTCCACATTTTTGGGGGGTGAGTTTTGTCCCCCTCCCCCCGCGGGGCTTTTGTAGGAAAGAACCTTTACAAACCCACCGATGGAAAGAAGAGATTTAACCTTCCAAAGGTTGTTCGCATTTTCCACTTTACCCCTCAAGGAAAGTTTCAAGTATCCCGCCAAAAACTCGGGTAGGTAAATGCGGAGGGGAAAATCCTCCAAGTCGGTGTTCATTTTTACTTTACCCGAAAGGAGGTTTGCATTCAGCGATAGGGTCCCGTAAACCGACTGATGGGAGGAATCGCTAATTCCTAAAAAACCGTTCAAACTTCCGCTTTCCAAAGAGAGGGTAAGGTAGAGTTCCAAAGGCTTATAGGCGTATGATGAAAGGACTTTTAGAGTTGTAGAAAAATTCCAATTTAACCTCTTGAGGAAATCTTTAACCGCCCCCCGATACGCAAAAACGGTTTCTAAAGAGGATGGTTCAACTATATAAGTATTAATGTTTGATAGAAACCTATTAACAACGGAGGTAGAGAGCTTTAAACGGGTATACACGCTAAGGTTTTCGTTTTTCAATTCAACCTCGGAGTTTAAGCTTAAAGGAAAACCTTCGTAGGTTTTTACAACCGCCACCAAAGAGCGGTTTTTGGAAAGGGATATTTCGCTGAAACAGGTAAGTTTGTCACCCAAAAAGTTCAAACAGAAGGGGAAAAATCTAACCCAAAAAGTGGAGAGGTCTCTTTTTCCACCCGCCACTGCGGAAAATATACCGGTTACCCCCAAGGGGTTTTGCGTCAAATTTCCCGAAAAGTTTAGGTTAAATTTTTCACCCTCCACGCGGAGTTTTCCGAACAACCCCAAGAACTTCCAAGAACCCTTAAAGTCCAAAGCAAGACCACCTTTGTTTCGCAGGTAGGAAAAGGAACCCCTAAAGGAGTCAAAGGTGAGTTTGCCCTTACCTCTTTCGGGAGAGCCTTCCGCAGATATACCGAACTTTAAAGGTTCCAATCCTTTAAAAACCCATCCCTTTAAGTCGGCGAGGTATTTTCCACCTCTGTAGGAAATGTCACCGTTTATACTCCCTTTCAGTTTGGCTTTAAAAGTCCCTCCGCGGTAAAAAACGAAGGTCTTAAACTCCTCCACACGGAAATCGTTAAAAGAGAGGAAACGCACCCAGAGAGAGAGTTTTTTCCCATCACTCCAATAGGCGTCCAAAGAGGGTAGGTTGAACTTAAGGGGTTTACCGCTAAAGCCTACCTCACCCGAAAGGTAACCCCACAAAAGCCTTTCCCTCTTGAGAACCAAACCTTTAACGCTTCCTCCCAACTTTAGAAAAAAGTTTCCGTCTCGTCCCTTTAGCAGTAACTCCTCCTTTCCGAGGGTAAAACCCCGAAAGGAAAAGCCCTTAAAACCACCCCTTAGGAGGAATTTGTTTTCGGAAAGGTAACCTTCCGCGGTTAAACCCTTTAGCCTTATCCCGCAAAGGTTGTTTAAAGAGAGGTTTTCACCTTTTACCTTTAGATTACCGTTTTTGTAAAGAAGCGAAAGAATACCGTCTCCCACGCTTCCGAAGGAGAAAAACCTTTTACCCTCCAAGCCCAAGTATAGATAGATTGGGTTTTGCAGATTTTCTATACCCGCAAAAAGCCCTTCGGGAAAAAGTTCCGCGGAATACAAAAATTTTTCACCGCAAAGATTTAGTTTACCCCTTAAGTTACCGCTTAAGTCCTTTAGATTTAAGGCAAACTCTCCCGAAGTTTTTACATCAAAGGCTTTTCCCTTAAAGGTTCCCGTTAGGGTGGGATAGGAAAATACTAAAAAGGTTTTCGCCCGAATGCGGTCACCTTCAAAAGTGGCGTTAAGGGTAACTTTTTCGCTTAGCAAGGCAAAGAGACCTTTAACTCGGTAACTTTTGCGGAGGGTTAAAAGTAAGTTTCCCTTCCAAGTAAGGGTATTTAGAAATGCTTCAAATTCCAAACGGGGTTGGTAAATTTCCCCCTTTAGGGTTAAACCGTTTCCCTTTGCGGTTAAGGTTACATTTTCCAAAGTAAACGCGCGGGGAGAGCCTATAAAAAGCTCTCCCAGTCTAAGGTTTACTTTCTCTTTTTGAAGCAAAAGGTCGTAGAGGTTTACGCTAACCTTCCCAACCGATATGTAGGCATCCTTTATCTCAACGCGGAAAGGGAATAAATAAAGTAGTTTCTCCAAAATTGAGATGGAAACTTTTAGCGGTTTTAACTCAAAAGGTTGCTCCAAGTTTACCGCGCCCTTTTTGGGTTTCACATTCACAACCAAAGAACCCACCTTTAGGGTTCCGTTCTTGAAATTTATTTGATATAAACCTATTTCGGTATCCGCAATTTGAAAGCTTATTCCCCCTTGCGGGGTGAATTTTTTTACCGAAACCCAAAGGGTGAGAGTGAGAAGCAGTAACGCCAACCAACGCCCCATTCCCTTCCGATAAGATTAAACTACAATGGTTAAATATCTAACGGTCTCCTTGGCGGTCAATTTACTTTTATTTTCCCTATACTCCTATTGGGTTGGTAGCGCCCTTAGGAACGCCTTTAGCGAAGTTGAAAAATTCCTTCCACCCCTAAAGGTTACGGTAAAGGTTGTAAAAATAAGGGAGGAAAACAAAAGGGAAGAAAACCCAACGAAGGTTAGTTCCAAAACCCCACCTCCGCCCAAACCTTCCTTGTTGGAAGAAGTCTTTCCCGTAGTGGAAAGGGAATATCAAACCGTTTTTAGGAAAATCGTTACCAAAGCCAAAGCCAGTATGACCAAAGGGGGGAAGGTAAAAATTTCCCTAAACCGCGCGGTTGTTTACGCACCTCCGCTAAAACCCCTAAGGGTGAATTATCCTCCCTCCCCCCTTGAGGTTAAGGTTACGGTTTTACCCGACGGAAGGGTTATAAACGCGGTTCTACTAAAGAGGAGCGGAAATCCCAAAGTTGACCGCACGGTGTTAAACTTCGTAAGGAACTTAAAGTTTGAACCTATAAACGAACCGATAATTCAGGAAATTTATATCCTCTTTAGGTTTAAGTTTTGATTAGCACCAGCGTTCCCGCCTTGGTTTCTATCTCTATTCTTTCGGGAAAATCCCCTCTTTTCCAACCGAATAGTTTTACACTTTTAGTTTTCCTACTCCCGCTTACGCGGAAAAAGAAGTTGTTGTTTTCGTATTTTTCCAAAGTAACGGTATATTCTCCAACCTTAATAGTCTTTAAAACTTCGGGATTGGGGGTTTTGGAAAGCAATTTAACCACCAAGGGTAACCAAGATTTCTTTTTCAGTATTCTTTCAAAGTTGTAAGTTTTCCTTTTACCGTTTTCCTCTTCGGTCATAAAGGTGTTTTCGGGATTTTTAAAGTCGTAAACCATATGGAGTTTGTAACGGTAAAACCAACCTATTACTCCCCCGCTTTTTCCCGTAACCTCAACCTTATCGGGTGAGAAATTTATCTCTATTTTTCCCGCGGAGAATATACCGAAATACACCTTGTAAGTCACACTTTTGGCAAAGACAAATAGCGGAAGGAGGAGAAAGGGCAAAAAAGCGTTAATTCTCACCTTTGTTGCCCCTTATTTTTAACTTAGAGAGGAGCTTATTAACGGAGTTGTCTTCCTCCCCACCTTGGTTGGTTTCATCTTTCTTTTCTTCCTCCTCTTGTTGTCTTTCCTTTTCCTCTATTTCCTTTTTGAGTTCGTCCTCTTCCCTGCACTTGTTTTTTATTTCAACCCCGTAGCTCTCCAAGATTTGAACCACTTCCTTGCAGGTTAAGGTCTCCTTCTCAACGAGCTTTTCCGCAACTTTTAGAACCGCCTCTTTGTTCTCCTCTAAAATTCTCTTTGCCTTCTCGTAAAGTTCGGTTAAGATTTTTTGCACCTCGTTGTCTATTTCCCTCGCCAGTTCGGGAGAGATTTCTATCTTTTCAACAATTCCCCCCAAGAAGGGATTGGAAATCCTTCCTACCGAAACGGGACCTATCTTCTCGCTCATTCCCCACAGGGAAACCATACGGTAAGCCAAGTCGGTAGCCCTTTGAAGGTCATTTTCCGCACCGGTGGTTATACCATCCTTACCGTAAAAGACCTCTTCCGCCGCCCTTCCGCCGAGCATTACCAAAATGCGGTCTAAAAGCTCTTTCTTGTCGTATATGTGTTTATCGGAAATGGGAAGCTGTTGAGTTACGCCGAGAGCCATTCCGCGGGGAATTATGGTTACCTTGTGAAGGGGTTCCGCATTTTCGCTCATTAGCGTCATCATCGCGTGGCCCAATTCGTGGAGGGCTATTTTTCTCTTTTCCTTTTCGGTTATAACGATACCTTTCCTTTCCAAACCTATTGTTACGCGGTCTATGGCTTCCTCAATCTCCTCCATAGTTATGGCTTCTTTATTTTTCCTCGCCGCCAGGAGTGCCGCCTCGTTCAGTAGGTTTTCCAAATCCGCACCGGTAAAACCGGGGGTAGCCTTGGCGACTACCCAGAGGTCTACATCGTCCGCAAGTTTTTTATT
>QOAS01000174.1 GCA_003972855.1 Gammaproteobacteria bacterium
TCAAGGCAGGGTATTATCCTTTTGGCAAGCATTCTTTAACCCCCAACCAGTTTGGCAAGTTCTTCAACCGCCCAAGAGAGGCTTTTAACTCCCACCGCAAAGGATTTGGGTTTTAAGATTACCTCTCCACCCTTGGTTTTAAAAATTCCCACAAACACATGTTGGTAAAAACCTTCCTCTCCCACGTAGATTTCAACCAAATCTATCTTTTCACCCGTGTAGAAGTTTTCCACTTTGAAAAAGTAACCCCTTTTGGTGTCCTTGAATTCTTTACCGACCTCCAGTCGGGAAGGGCTATACCTTTCAACCTTTACGGTTCTCAAGGGTTCCACCTCCTTATCGGTTACACCTTCGGGCGTTTTTAGCTTTATAAGGAGTAATTTAAGAGGTTTCCTACCCTCCCTAAGGGCTTTTTGCTCGTATTTGGTGGTGGGAAGTTCCAAATCAAACTCTTTACGGATTTCAAAAATTTCCTTTAGAGGTTCCAACTGCTCAAGTATGTAGAGGTAATAGTCCTCTATGTCGGTGCGAATATATACTTTTCCCCCGTCTTGGAGCTTTAAAGCCAATTTCCTTAAAAAGGAGGTCTTTAGCAACCTCCTTTTTATGTCCCTTTTCTTAAAAAACGGGTCGGGGTAATTGAAGAAGAAAGCCCTAACGGAGTTGGGTTTTAAAAGGTAATCCACAAAGAGGTTGGCGTCCAAATTGAACACAAAGAGGTTTTTATAGCCTCTGCCCCAACATTTGTGGATTAAAGCTTTTACCCCCGGATGCCACTTATCAACCGCCAAAACGGGGTGGTCGGAAAATTTTTGTGCCAACCAAAGGGTAAAATCGCCGTTTCCGAAACCTATTTCAACAAAGGAGTTTCCAAAATTCAGTTTTTCCTCTATAGGTTGGCTTGTATCCCAAAAGCAAGGTTTAAAAATTTTTCCCCCCACAAGGGGTAGGAATTTTAAAAAGGGAAAGAATTTTAGGAGTTCTCTATGCTGTCCTCTTTGTCCATCACTCCCATAACGTGGTAACCCGCATCTACGTGCAAAACTTCACCGGTTATATTCTTAGCCCAGTCGGAGCAAAGGAAAACCGCCGCATTTCCCACGTCTAAAATGTCTATACCCCTACCCAAGGGAGAGACTTCCATAGTGTGTTTCATAAGGAGGTGAAAACCGCTAATAGCCCTTGCCGCCAAGGTCTTTACGGGACCCGCGGAAATGGCGTTTATACGGTGTCCCATCCTACCCAAGTCGTAAGCTAAATACCTAACGGTGCTTTCAAGGGCGGATTTGGCTATCCCCATAACGTTGTATCGGGGGACTACCTTTTCCGCACCGTAATAGGAAAGGGTTAAGAATGCCCCGTTGGTTCCCTCCATAAGTTTTATTGCCCTTTGGGTTATAGCTATGAGCGAGTAAACGCTGATGTCCATAGCGATTTTAAAACCTTCGCGGGAAGTGTAGAGGGTAGGTCTTTTAAATTCCTCCGCGGGAGCAAAGGCGATGGAGTGAACGACAATGTCTATACGGTCGGTTATTTGGGCTATCTTTTCAAAAGCTTTGTCTATAGAGGCGTCGGAAGAAACGTCCATTTCCAAGCAGTCCAAAGCTTCCAACTCTTTTGCGATAGGTTCTATTTTTTTACCTATTTTTTCGTTTGCATAGGTTAAAATTAATTTTGCACCCTCCCTTTTAAAGGCTTGGGCGATACCGTAAGCTATACTGTTTTTGTTCGCTATACCCGTAACAACCGCTATTTTTCCGCTTAATAACCCCATTTTCCACCTCCGTTTTGACAATTAAACCTTATAAGTATATAGGGGGTTTTCGGGCAACCTAAAATGGTTCTTCTATGTCCGAAAACAAACCTTGGGGTGGACGCTTTAGCGAACGGACCGATAAGTTTGTGGAAGAATTTACCGAAAGCGTTTCTTTTGACAAAGAATTGGCGGAGGTTGATATAAAACAAAGTATTGCCCATACAAAAACCCTTTTAAAGGCAAAGGTTTTGACCGAGGAGGAAGCCCAAAAGATTATAGACGGGCTTAATTCCATTTTGGAAGAGATTAAAAAGGGAAACTTTGAATGGAAAAAGGAATTTGAAGATGTCCATATGAATGTGGAAAGGGAACTCACCAACCGCATAGGGAGGGTTGGAGGTAAACTCCACACCGCCCGTAGTAGAAACGACCAAGTGGCAACCGACTTTAGGCTTTACCTAAAAGAACAAATAAAGGAGATAGTTGAGCTTTTAAAGTCCCTACGAAGGGCTTTAACCCAAAAGGCGAAAGAAACCACCGATGTTATCGTAAGCGGATATACCCACCTTCAAAAGGCTCAACCTATAAGGCTTGCCCATTGGTTTCTCGCATACCGAGAAATGTTTATAAGGGACACCCAGAGGTTTTTGGACACTTACCGAAGGCTGGACGCTTCGCCTTTGGGTAGCGGGGCTTTGGCGGGAGTGGACTTTCCGTTGGATAGGTTCTATACCGCCCAAAACTTAGGCTTTTCAAGGGTCACACGAAACTCCTTAGAGGCGACCGCGGATAGGGACTTTGCATTGGAATTTCTAAACGCCTGCAACATTACGATGCTTCACCTCTCCCGCTTGGCGGAAGACCTTATCATTTGGGCGTCGGAAGAATTCGGTTACGTGGATTTACCCGACAAGCTATGCACCGGCTCTTCCATTATGCCCAACAAAAAGAACCCCGATGTCTTAGAGCTAATTAGGGGAAAAACGGGAAGGGTTTTAGGGGATTATGTAGCCCTGTCCACCGTCTTAAAAGGTCTCCCCATGGCTTACAACAGAGACCTACAAGAGGATAAAGAACCGGTATTTGACGCGGTAAGAACCTTAAAGGGTTCTCTAATAGGCATGAGGAAAGTTATTGAAGGGTTGAAACCTAAAAGGGAGAGAATGGAAGAAAATGCGGGTAACCTCACATTGGCAACCGACCTCGCCAACTATCTCGTCCAAAAAGGGGTTCCCTTTAGAGAAGCCCACCACATAGTCGGTAAATTGGTTTCCTATGTCCTCCAAAAGGGTAAGAGAATGGAACAGCTCTCCTTGGATGAACTAAAGGAATTTTCTCCCCTATTTGAGGAAGATGCACTTTCACTCTTAAAACCCTCGGTTGTTGCGGATAGAAGGGCAACCTATGGTGGAACGGCGGAAAAAGAGATAAAAAGACAAATAGGGAATGCTTCAAAGGAAGATTTTTAACCCTTTTCGTTTTCTTTAATAATCCTCTCCAAAACCGGTTTTATCCTGTCGTAGAGGGACAAAAAGTGTTGGGATATAACCTTGGTTTGACCCAAAACGGGCATAAAATTGGTATCCCCGTGCCAACGGGGGACTATATGGCAATGAATGTGTTGCTCCAAACCCGCCCCCGCAACCCTTCCCAAATTCCACCCCACATTAAAGCCGTGGGGAGAAATTGTTTCTTTCAAAGCCTTTATGCACGCTTGCACCAACTTGTTTATCTCTAAAATTTCTTCCTCCGTAAGGGAAGTAAAATCGTCGGTATGCCTAATAGGGCAAACCATTAAATGACCACCGTTGTAGGGATAAAGGTTCATAATTACAAAAGCGGTTTTTCCTTTGTGCAAAACCAAATATTCCCTAAATTTTTCGGGAGGTTGCTTTATTGCCCCGCAAAGAAAACACTCCTCGGAAATTTTATCCACATTCTCTATGTAAGTGCTTCTCCAAAAAGCCCATAGGTGTTGCATAAGCAATATTATGTTTTAAAGTTTGGCTTTCACTCAAAACACGCACCGAGATGCCCAAAAATTAACGGGTTAAAAAAATACCAAAGAGGTGAAATAGAATTTCTAAGTTTTGATGAAAAAGTTAGTGTTCTCTTTCTTTTTTGCGGGCTTATCTTTGGCACACGCCCATTTTGTAACCCTTATTCCCGAAAGCGATACGGTTAGAAAGCCTACCGTTAAAGTTGAAACCCTATTTACCCATCCCGCGGAAGGTTATCCCGCTATGCATTACCAAATAGAGAAAAGCGCATTGTTTAAAAACGGAAAGGAATACCCCCTAAAGTGGAGTGTGGAATACATTCCCGTTCAACCCGGTAGCGACCAAAAGGTTGAAAAATATGTTTCCAAAGTTCGTTTACACGGTCCCGGAATATACCAAATTGTGGTTTGGCAAAAACCCTACTATGAACCCGCGGAGGGTGTTTACATAAAGCAAATTGCCAAGGTGTATATAAGCGCCTTCGGTTGGGAAGAGGGATGGGATAAACCGATAGGGGCAAAGGTGGAAATAGTTCCCCTAACGCGTCCTTTTGGAATTTGGGAAGGAAACACCTTTGTTGGAAAGGTTTTAAAAGATGGAAAACCCCTAAAGGGCGCAAGGGTGGAAATTGAATACTACAACACCGAAGGTGTCAAATATCCCAACGAGACCCTCTATACGCAAGTGGTAAAAACCGACGAAAACGGGGTATTCGTTTATACACTACCTTGGAGCGGTTGGTGGGGATTTTCGGTTATCACCGAAGGTGGGGAATATAACGGTCACCCCTTGGAGCTTGACGGTGTTCTTTGGATTTACGCCTATCCAAAACCCAAAGGGGTTAAGTAATGCATATCTCGGAAGGTGTTCTGCCCGCTTGGGAAATAGCGGTAGGTTGGGGTTTTTCCTCCTTAGGTCTAATTTGGGGACTTAGAAAATTAGAGGGGGAAAAGTTAGTTCTTACAGCCCTCCTTACCTCTCTGTTTTTTGTGGCGTCCCTTATACATGTGCCGGTCGGAATTTCCAGCGCCCATTTGATATTTAACGGTTTTTTAGGGTTACTGCTTTGCGAGACGGTTTTTCCCGCTATTTTTGTGGGGCTTTTGCTTCAGGCTATTTTGTTCCAATTTGGGGGACTTTTAGTTTTAGGGGTAAACACCTTTAATATGGCTTTTCCCGCCCTCCTTTCGTGTCTGATTTTTAGAAAATGGATACCCTCGGAGGGGATAAAGTTTTACGCGGGTGCCTTTTTGAGTGCCTTTGTAGCCATTTTCGGTAGCGGTCTCCTAATATCGTTGGAACTCTCTTTGATTGGAGAACGCTTTTTAACCGACGCGGGACTTATCCTTTTAATTCACCTACCTATAGCGACGGTGGAGGGCATTATTTACATCTTCCTCCTTAGGTTTATTAAGAAGGTTTATCCAACCATTTTGGAGGATAGGGAATGAAGAAGTTTTTCCTTTTAATGGCTTTTCCTTTAGTAATTTTCGCCCATAGAGTAGATGTATACGCGGAATTTAATAATGGGACTTTGGAAATTTTCGGCTACTTTCCCGACGGAACTCCCGCCAAGGGGGTTGATGTAAAGGTATTTACCCCCGACGGGAAACTCATTTACGAGGGAAAAACCGACCAAGAGGGGTGGCTAAAAATACCCCTAACCCAAAAGGTGGACAAGGTAAAGGTTGTCCTCTACGCGGGCTTGGGACACAAAGCCCAAACCACGGTGGTTATAAATTCCTCACCTACCAATGGAGGGAAAACGGAGAATTCCCAAAACGAACCTCCCAAGGAAAACTTTCAACCTAAACCCTCCTTCGGTTGGAAAGAAATTTTTTGCGGGTTGGGGTGGATATTCGGGATTTTTGGTATTTTAAACTTTGTCCATGGATTTAAAAAGAGAAAAGGCTAAATTTCTTGTTTTTCTAATAACAACCACTGCGGTTTACCTAACCGACAACTTAAACCTTTTGTTTTTGGAATTTTCTTTATCACTTTTGGCGTTGATAGTTTTTAAAATTCCCCTTAGGTTTTTAAAACTCGCCCTTTACGGCAACCTTTTTTTGCTATTTATAGTCTTATCCCTTCTGTTGTTGGATTTTGAAAAAAACCTAACCACCGCTACCGCTATCTTTTTAAAGGCAAACACCATTTTTGCCCTATCCAACGCCCTTATAATCCCTATGGGTGTTGTTAAATTTGCAAGGGTTTTAAACGAAATAGGAGTTTCAAGGAAATTAACCCTCCTTTTGGTCTTAAGTTACAGATACATACACTCCCTTAGGGAGGAATACGGTAAAATGAAAAAAGCCCTCGCCTGTAGGGGTTTCCAGCCCAAAACGGAATTGAGAACCTATAGGGTTTACGGATATCTATTGGGAATGCTTACGGTAAAGACCTACCTAAAGGCGAGGGAAATTTACAAGGCGATACTCTGCAGGGGTTTTTAAAAAATGAAAAAACCGCTTTTGGAGGTTAAAAATCT
Source organism: Gammaproteobacteria bacterium (assembly GCA_003972855.1). Lineage (GTDB taxonomy): Bacteria > Aquificota > Aquificia > Aquificales > QOAS01 > QOAS01. The sequence continues at coordinate 6,245 of QOAS01000174.1, forward strand.
AACCGTCAAAAGGGGAGGTAAAACGGTTTTACAAAACTTTAATCTCTCCCTCGGTTGGGGAGAAAAATTAGTGCTGGCGGGGGCGAACGGGGTAGGAAAAACCACCTTTGCGGAAACGGTTTTAGGTTTTTTACCTTTTGAGGGAGAAATATTTTTTTCGGGAAAACCCATAAGGGATAAAGAGGATTTTAGATACCTCCGAAGGAAGGTCGGTTATGTTTTTCAAAACCCCGACGACCAACTGTTTATGCCAACCGTAAGGGAGGAACTATCCTTTGGACCCGAAAATTTGGGACTCCCTCCCGAGGAAATTGAAGAGCGGATAAAAAGGGTAGCCCTAAAACTGGGGATAAAAAGGCTATTGGACAAATCGGTTTTTGAACTTTCTTACGGACAAAAGAGGTTGGTCTCTATAGCCTGCGTCCTAACTATGGAACCTGAACTTCTTATCCTGGACGAGCCGACCAACGGACTGGACCGCGAAAACTGGGAGAGAGTGGCAAACTTTTTAAAGAAAACGGAAAAAGCGGTGCTGGTAATAACCCACGATAAGGAGCTTATAAACTACCTAAAGTGGAAAGTTATATACTTGAGCGAACTCAATTTCGTTTCCTCTTTAAAAACCTTCCTCCTTTAAAAGTTTTTGCAGATTTAAAACAACCCCGTTTAGAACTTCTATATCGTTATCCCAATCGGTGGTAATCCAATCCTTATCCCTTTCCGCAATGAGAACTTTTTTAACCCTCGTCGTAAACCAAATTACTTTTCCTACTCCCGCATTTAAAAGGTCTTGGGTTTTTTCATACATATATTCCTCAAAAGAGCCGTAGTTTTTTAAACTGGCTTTGGTATCTATTTCAATAACAACCAAAGGAGGTTTTCGCGTATACTTCCCCGAAAGTTGCGGTAAATCGGTTTTCCTGTAAATTGCAATATCCAAACTTCTAAAACTTTTGGAACTGTATACGAAACCGAGTTCGCCTCCCAAAACTAAGTAATCTCTTCCGAGTTTTTCTCTCAAGTAGGAAGCTATTAGTATTAGTAAAAAAGCCTGTATTTCGCTACTGCCCATTACAGCCTCCAAAGGTAATTCACCCTTTAGCACCTTCTCGTAGTTGCGATAATATATTGGCTTGCCGTTTACCCTTTCATAGGTTAAAGCCTTTAAAAGCTTTTTTCTATCTTCGGAAACTTTAACCATTTTGAAACTCCCGTATCCGTATAGAAAATTATTACATCCTTACAGGGGGCGTAGCTCAGCAGGATAGAGCGCGGGGCTCCGGACCCCGAGGTCGCGGGTTCAAATCCCGCCGCCCCCACTCCGCATAATTAAGAGCTAATGGCTTTTGAAAAAACCGCTGTTGCGGTAGGAAATTTTGACGGTATCCACCTCGGGCATATATATATGCTTAAAACCCTCAAAGAGGAAGCCTTTAAGAGGAATTTAACCCCTCTCGTCGTAACCTTTGACCCCCATCCCGCGGTGGTCTTAAAAAAGAGAAAAGATTTTTGCACCATATCCACCGCGGAGGAGAAACGGGAAATCATAGAAAAAAACTTGGGGTTACATTGCGAAATACTTCCCTTTACGGAGAAGTTTTCCCAAACGCCCCCCGAGGAGTTTATAGAAAAAACCCTATTGGAGCGGTTTAAAGCCGAACTCATTTTGGTGGGTTACGATTGGCACTTTGGCAAAGGGGCAAGGGGGAATGCAAACACGGTTTACAAAATTTGCAAAAAACGGGGATGCGAAGTTATCAAGCTCAAACCCTACACAGTTGGGGGAAAAATAGTCTCCTCCTCCCTCGTAAGGGGTCTTTTAAAGGAAGCCTTGCTAAAGCCCGCCGGTCTCTTTTTAGGACGCCCCTACTGGATTAGACGAAAGGTGGTAAAGGGTAAAGGTTTGGGTTCAAAATTGGGAGTTCCAACCCTTAACTTTGAAGGAGTTGAAAACCTGTGTCTCCCCAACGGTGTTTATGTCGTTTGTATAGACGGACACCCCGCGGTGGCAAACTTGGGTTACGCCCCCACCCTCAAAGGTCAAAAACGAACCTTAGAGGTTCACATTTTGAGGGATTTTTTTGATGTTTCCGATAGACCCAAAATAGTTTTCAAAAGATACCTTAGACCCGAAAGGGCGTTTAAAAGTGCGGAAGAACTCCTAAGGAGAATAAAGGAAGACATAAAACACGCAAAGGAAACCTTTTTGGAAGATTAGAACCTCAAAACGGTGGAACCCCAAGTGAGACCTCCACCCATTGCGGTTAAAAGGACAATGTCTCCCCTCTTGAGTTTTCCTTCCTTCAGAGCCTCGTAAAGGGCTATGGGTATAGACGCGGCGGAGGTATTACCGTAGCGGTTTACATTTACATAAACCTTTTCAAGGGGAATTGAAAGTTTTTCCGCAAGGGCTTTAATAATTCTAAAGTTCGCTTGGTGGGGGATAACCAAATCTATGTCTTCCGCGGAAAGTCCGGCGGACTTTAAAGCATCAAGGGAGGCTTCCGCCATTCCGTTTACCGCCTCCTTAAAGACCTTTCTACCTTCCATTTTTAGATATCCGCACGGTTCCCTGTAGAGGATATTCCACGCACTTCCTTTGGTATAGAGTCTGGAACTCAAAATGTCGCTTTCGCTATTCTCGTCGTATCTGACTACCACCGCCCCCGCCCCATCTCCGAAAAGCACACAAGTGGAACGGTCTTTCCAGTCAATAATGGAAGAAAGCTTTTCCGCCCCAATAACTAAAACCGTCTTTTTCTTTCCGCTTTTGAGGTAGGCATCCGCTATGTCCAATCCGTAGAGAAACCCGCTACAGGCGGCGGAAATGTCAAAAGCCATAGCGGTGGTTGGCAATCCCAACCTCTCTTGAACTAAACAGGCGGTTGCGGGAAATCCCAAATGGGGAGTAAGCGTTGCTAATATAACCGCTTCTATTTCCCCTTTGTCAATACCCGCGTTTTCAATAGCCCGCTCGCCCGCCTTTACCGCCATATCCACGACACTTTCGTCTTGGGCAATCCGTCTTTCCTTTATCCCCGTTCGGGTGGTAATCCACTCGTCGGAAGTGTCCACCATTTTTTCAAGGTCAAAATTGGTCAAAACCTTTTCGGGAAGATATATTCCTATCCCCTCAATTCTTGTCCCCATTTTTTTACACCGCAAAAAGAATTGAAGTAATTATATTTTCCGAATGGAGGAAAAATGCCCATACATAGTGGAGCAGATAGTCCGCCCTACAGGAATTTGCGACCCCGAAGTGGAAGTTAGACCTACGGAAAATCAATTGGAAGATTTGATAAAGGAGATAAAAGCCCGCGCGAAGCGCGGGGAGAGGGCTTTGGTTTTAACCACTACAAAGAGGTTGGCGGAAGAAGTGGCGGATTACCTTACCGAAAGGGGAATAAAAGCTAAATACCTTCACTCCGACCTAAATGCCATAGAGAGGGCAAAGGTAATAAAGGAACTTAGGGAAGGGGTAATAGATGCAATAGTAGGGGTAAACCTCTTGAGGGAGGGTTTAGACCTCCCCGAAGTCTCTTTGGTGGCTATTTTGGAGGCGGATAAGGAAGGCTTTTTGAGGAGTTACCGAAGCTTAATCCAGATAATAGGGAGAGCGGCGAGGAACATAAACGGCAAAGCCATACTTTACGCGGACCGAATCACACCGTCAATGCAAAAGGCTATAGAGGAAACCAACCGTAGGAGAAAGATACAACTTGAATACAACAAAAGGCACGGTATAAAACCGAAACCTATAAAGAAGAAAGTAACCCAACTCCTTACGGTGGAGGGTTTTTCCTCCGAGCTACCTTCGGAGGAACTGAAAAAATTTCGCTCGGAAGGAGAGGTTTTAAAGGAGATATCCAAATTAGAAAAACAGATGTGGGAGGCGGCAAACCGTTGGGAATTTGAAAAGGCGGCGAAACTAAGGGACAGAATAAAGGAGTTAAAAAAGTTGGTAGGTCTCGTTTAGGCTTCCAACTCCATTTTCTTGGGAACTTCTACAATAATGGTGTAGGCTACTAAAAAACCGTCAAAACCGTGTTCCTTTGTGTAGTTTACCTTTATGTCCCTTATGATGGCACCGTTTTCCTGAAAGGCGTCTAAAATCTCGTTGAGCTTTTCCGTAATTTCTACCGAATTTCCCTCAATCACCACGAATTCCGCTTTTAACTTTCCCATCACCTAATTTAAATTTAAGGTCTTAAAGTAAACTTTGATTGTTAAGATGGAGCTTAAGCTCTCCGAAAGGGTTAAATCTTTAAAACCTTCCCCCACTTTGGCTATTAGTGCAAAGGCAAAGGAGCTAAGGGCAAAAGGTATTGACGTTATAGGTTTCGGGGCGGGAGAACCCGACTTTGATACCCCCGAGTTTATAAAAGAGGCGGCGATAAAAGCCCTTAGGGATGGAAAAACAAAGTATGCCCCCGCGGGGGGATTGCCCGAACTTAGAGAAGCCTTGGCGGAAAAGTTTAAAAAAGTAAACGGCATAGACTACAAGCCTTCGGAAGTGGTGGTTTCCGCTGGAGCTAAAAACATTCTCTTTTTGATATTCCTAATGCTTCTCAACGAGGGGGATGAAGTTTTAATCCCTACCCCCTATTGGGTGAGTTACAAAGAACAGATAAAACTCTTTGGGGGTGTTCCCGTAGAGGTTCCCACCGAGGAGGGTAGAGGTTTTTCCCTAACTTTGGAGGATTTAACACCTTTTGTAAACGAACGCACCAAGGTTTTAATTCTCAACTTTCCCAACAACCCCACGGGTGCGACGATAACCGAAGACGAACTTAAAAGGATTGCCCAGTTTTGCGTAGAAAGGGGAATATTTATAATCTCCGACGAGTGTTACGAAGCCTTTACCTACGACGGTGAAAAGCACATTTCCACCGCCTCCTTGGGTGAGGAGATTAAAAAGATAACCTTCACGGTGAATGCCTTTTCAAAAACTTACTCCATGACCGGTTGGAGGGTGGGATACGTCGGTTGTCCCAACGAAGAGTATGCAAAGGTTATAGCCAACCTAAACAGTCAGTCCATTTCCAACGTCACCACCTTTGCTCAATACGGAGCTTTGGAGGCTCTAAGGAACCCCGAAGCCAAAAAATTCGTTGAAAAGATGAGGCAAACCTTTGAAAGGAGAAGGAATTTAATAGTTTCCCTTCTGAGGGAAATTCCCGAAGTAAAGGTTAATAAACCCAAAGGTGCATTCTACGTATTCCCCAACTTCAGAAACTACGCTTCAAAATTTGAAAACGATATCAAATTTACGGAGTATCTTTTGGAAGAGGCAAAAGTTGCCATTGTTCCCGGAAGCGCTTTCGGATACGAGGGCTTTGCAAGGCTCTCTTACTGCAACGGCGACGAGGAAATTACCGAAGGAATAAACAGAATAAAAAAGGCTTTGGAAAAACTCTCTTAGTCCTTTCTTTCCTTAAGAAACTTTTGCAAGGTTATCTTTAAAGGAAAACTCCGCAACCTTTTCGGTGTAATCGTCAAACCAATAGGCTTCGGGATTGCGTTTAAAGACCATAAACTTACCCTCGTTTTCGGGGTCGGCGGCTCGGTGGTATTTAAAGTAAATGTTTTCTTCGTCCATACCCACTACTTCTATCTTTCCCGTAGCATGGGACATTACCAATTTTGCCCTTTCCGCCAGACCGGAAATACCTATTTTTGCGTTTTCAAAAATGGTTAAAGCCTCTTCAACGGGAACCGCAAAAGCCTTGTTACCCTTTACGGGTCTATTTATGAACACATAATAGGGAGGTATCCCTATAAAGGAAAGTCTTTCAAACAACTCCCTAAGCGTGTTGGGATTATCGTTTACACCCCTAAGGAGAGGCGTTTGATTGGTCAAAACCGCACCCGCTTTTAGAAGCATATCAACCGCCTTTAGGGTCTCATCGCTTATTTCCCTCGGATGGTTAAAGTCGTTCATTATGTAAATCCTTTTGTCGGGAAGGGAAAATTCCCTAATCATCTCTACAAGAGAGGGGTCTTGGGTGACCCTTTGGGGATAATAAGCCAAGGACTTGGTCCCTATGCGGATAATATTAACGTGGGATATACTACGCAGTCTCTCTATAACTTTACGCAACTTTTCGGTGGGAAGCACCAAAGGGTCTCCACCGGTGAGCAATACATTATTAACCTCTTTGTGGTTTTCAATGTATTCAAAAGCCTGCTCAAGGTCTAAAAGTATCTCGTTACCGCTAATGTTTTTTTCCTTAATAAACAGCCTTTTGCGGAAACAAAATCTGCAAAAACCCAAACAGGTAGGAGCTATCAAGAATAGGGCTGTATCCCTATACTTGTGCTGAAGTCCGGGTGCAACGGTATATTTCTTTTCGTTGGAAGGGTCTAAGTAGCCCCACTCTTGAAGCTCCTCCTCAAAAGGCACCGCTATTTTCCTAAGGGGGTCATCGGAATTATCCCAGTCTATAAGTTTTGCGTAATGGGAAGTTAATTTCATAGGAAAGAATTCGCTAACTTTCCTTATTTTGGCTTTTTCCTCCTCACTAAGAGGTAATTTTTCTACATCTGTAATCCACTCTATCCTCGCCATTGGACACCTCCCGAAAAATTTCTTGATAAGAAAACCCTAAAAAGGGTTGATTATTTTCTGTTTAATTTAACAATATTTTGCACACTATACTATGAGCTACCTTGCAAGGGAATAAACTAACAAAATAAAAAAACATCCTTTGGTAGGAACTTGAATAAAGTTTCACTTTTATTTTTCTTTAAAACCGAAAATTTTTACAAGTTTTGCGGGTTTGGATTAAGTATTTGGTTAGCTTATTAAGACAAAATAAAAACTTCTATATACAAAAATTACTTGTTTAAAGCTAAAGGTTTTATAAAAATAAAAATTGTCAAAAAACAAATCTTTTCCCGTTTTCTATTACTTTCTCCAAAACTTCCCTTCCAAACAGATACTCTACCAAGGTGTATTCTAAAGCTATGTTTGTATTTAATAAAAGCGGATTATCTGTATTTACGGTTATTTTTAGCTCCTCAACTAATTTAGGTTGAGACAGTATAGGATGGTCTTTAAAGGAAACTATGTTGTAGAGAATTATATTAGAAGAGGGACAAGTTTCTACAGCTACACTATTTTTCTTAACGAGTTCAATAACCAATTGCTGAATTTGGTCCAAAAATGATAGTTGGTCTTCAAAGGACATCCTTTCTATGGGTAAAAGCGGGGCTATAGTTTTCCGTTTATTTTTCCTTTTTATCCTATCCATCATTGGTTTTATAATTCTTAAATGTATTCTTTTTGTTTTTGGAATATCTTTAAAAACCTCCTGAAAAGTGTTATATAAAACTCTATAAATTGGATTTTGGTTTCTATATGAGGAAGCTTTTGAATAAAGTATATGTATAAAACCCAAATTGTTATAAATTTCATTTAATCCTAAGTAAAAGTCCCCTTTAGCCAATTCCGATATTTCTTTTACGAAATCTTTATCATCTTTGTTTTCTTCTTCAGTATTAAAAAATTCGTTAAAAAATTTCATTATTTCCTC
>QOAS01000111.1 GCA_003972855.1 Gammaproteobacteria bacterium
CGCATTTAGCGGGCATTAACTGCAACACAGGCTAAAGCCGAGGCAAAATTAACCGAGGCTAAAGCTATGTCGCAATCCCGCGTTAAGCGGGCATTGTTGCAACCCTTACCTTTCAAACCTGCACAGCTTCTAACTTTCAAAATTCAAAAACCCCACAAATAGTTATATATATCGCTCAAACCCGCATCGCTCTAAGGGAGAAACGATAACCTTACTCCCATGCGAGTTTGGAGAAACTTGACACTCTTCGGTTGCCAAGGAGCCAAACCCTAATGTTATTTTGGTTATATACCACAAAAGGTTGTTTTAATCAAGTCCTAAAAACCTCCACAGGTTGACATTAATAAAACCTAAAACAAGAAACTTGATAAGGATTTTGTGCCGTTATTTGGTAAATTTAATAAAATTTGCGACTGTTTCGGGAAGTTTTTAAAGCTATTTCTTCAAAAGTGTCAGATAAATTTCGGAAAAACCTACAAAATGTTTTAAAATTTTTAGAAATAATATCAGTTTACTTAGAAAATACGAACGAAAAAAAAGGGGTTAAATACAAATTTTTTTAGCAAAAATTGTAACAGGTTTTGTGTTTAGTGACCGTTGGAGGATTTTTTTACGGCAAAATATTTTTGAAACCCAAAGAGTGGTAAAAGGATAAAATTACTTGACACCAAAGTATGGACAATTAAAATCACAAATCAAATGGGGTTTTAGAAGTTAAGCTTAAGCGCCTTCAAATGCCTGAACCACCGCGGGTTGGGGAAATGAAGATGAAAATTGTCCACTCTAACCCTTAGTAAGGCGTGGAATTTTCAAACTCCCTCACCTATTAGACAATAATTTCCTATGAAATTGGTCACCGCCAAACAAATGCAGGAATTGGATTCCAAAACGATAAACGGTATAGGAATCCCCTCATTGGTTTTAATGGAAAACGCCGCAAGGGGTGTGGCGGACGCGGTAATTCGCTTCTTCCCGAATGCGAAAAAAATTTTGGTAGTCGCGGGCAAAGGAAACAACGGGGGGGACGGTATCGCCGCGGGAAGAATTTTAAAAATAAGAAACCGTTTAGATGTAACCGCTTACCTCCCTTACGGGGAAAACGAATTGAAAGAAGACTGCAGGGTGCAATATAAAATAGCCTCCCAAGTCGGGGTTAAGTTTACAAACGAACTTCCAGAACTAAAGGAGTTTGACCTCATTATAGACGCCATTTTTGGGACGGGATTTACTCCACCCGTTAAAGGCAGATGGGCGGAAGTTATAAGGAAGTTAAACGCTTCGGGGAAACCGATATTGGCGGTGGACATTCCCAGCGGAATATCCTCCGATAGCGGGGAGGTCGTTGAGCCGGTAGTTAAGGCGGATTTGACCGTAACCTTCGCTTTACCCAAATACGGACAGGTTTTATACCCTTCCGCCTCTTACTGCGGAAAGGTATTGGTTAGGGACATATCAATACCGGTAGACCTCTTGGCGGGGGATATAAAAACCGAACTCATAGAGGTTGGAAAACTAAAAGACCTTATCCCCAAAAGACTTCCCTATACCTATAAGAACAAGGAGGGACATGTCCTTATTTTGGGGGGTAGTCCCGGCTTTACCGGGGCGGTTATAATGTCCGCGAAGGCGGCAACCGAAGCGGGGGCGGGACTGGTAACCGTCGGAGTAGCGGAAAGTTTAAACCCCATAGTTGAACAGGCTCTCACCGAAGAAATGTCCAAACCTCTCCCCGAATCGGAAAAGGGATTTTTGCATCCCCTTTTGGGGGACTTTATTTTCGGAAATGAGGACTACAAAAGGTATACCTCGCTCGTTTTGGGACCCGGAATGGGGCGCTACAAAGGAGGACAGGAACTCTTGGAGGACTTTTTAACAAGGTGGGATAAACCCATAGTGATAGACGCGGACGGAATAAACAACCTCGCGGATATGGGTAAAAAAGGTAAACAACTCCTAAGGGAGAGAAAAATTCCCGCGGTTTTAACCCCCCATGTGGGAGAAATGCAGAGACTAACCGGACTTTATAGGGGAGAAATAATTACCAACCAAATTGAAGTGGCGCGCCAATTTGCGGTTGAAAACAATTGTTATGTGGTTTTGAAATCCGCAAGGACGGTTATAGCAACCCCCGAAGGGGAAGCCTTTGTTAATGTAAGGGGAACTCCCGCTATGGCTAAAGGAGGGGTTGGAGACGTCCTATCGGGTATTTTGGGAGCGCTTATAGGCAAGATGCCCATAAAAGAAGCCCTCTTGCTCGGCGTAAGCTTGCACGCCATAGCGGGTGAAATTGCGGAGAAAAACAAAGATACCGAAAGTGTGCGTGCCACCGACATAATATCCGCCATTCCTTCTGCCTACCGTTTTATAAGAGACTTCAACCCCGCGGTGGACGAAATTAATTACATTCCCTTTTAGGTTTCTTTTTCTCAACTAACCCCTCCAATATACAAATAAAATTTGTATAACTCAATTTGTGGTAGAATAAATCCCTATGCCTCAAAATTCCAAAAACGAATACGGAGCGGACGCGATAAAGGTTGTTTCGGGATTGGAACACGTAAGACTTCGCCCCGCAATGTATATCGGAGATACCGGCGAAAGGGGAATGCACCACCTACTATGGGAAATCCTTGACAACGCGGTAGACGAGGCTATGGCGGGGTATGCAAAAAATATAACGGTTATCCTTCACCCCGATAACTCCGCAACGGTAATAGACGACGGAAGGGGTATTCCCGTTGATATTCATCCCAAGGTTGGCAAACCTACCGTGGAAGTTGTTTTTACCGTTTTAGGTGCGGGTGGAAAATTTGAAAAAAAAGCTTATAAATATTCGGGAGGACTCCACGGGGTCGGTGCATCGGTGGTTAATGCCCTTTCCGAATGGCTAATAGCGGAAGTTTACAGAGATGGGAAAATTTACAGGCAGGAATACCGCAGGGGAAAACCGATTACCTCCTTGGAAGTTGTGGGAAAGACTAAAAGAAGGGGAACAAAGGTTACCTTTAAACCCGACCCCGAAATATTCGGAAACAAAAAATTTAAGTTTGACATAGTAGACCGAAGGGTTAGAGAACTCGCCTATCTAAACCCCGGGGTTCGCTTCAAACTTATAGACGAAAGGTTAAAAAAGGAAGTTGAATACAAATTTGACAAAGGTATAGAGGAATTAGTTCGCCATTTGGCGGAGATAAAAGAACCCCTATTTAACAAGGTTATAAGAATTCAAGGAGAAAAGGATAATGTGCTCATAGATATTGCTTTCCAATACGTTAGGGATTACCGCGAACTTATAGAAAGTTTTGTAAACAACATAAAAACGGTTGATGGGGGAACCCACGTAAGCGGTTTTAGAAGTGGACTTACCAAAGCGGTAAATAGAGTTGTAGATAGTCTAAAACTTACAAAAGAACTAAAGGAAAGCTTTACCGGAGAAGACCTTAGGGAAGGCTTAGTGGCGGTGGTTTCGGTTAAAGTTCCCAATCCCCAATTTGAAGGGCAGACCAAGGGTAAACTCGGTAATCCCGAGGTAAAGAGAATTACCGAAAGTGTCGTATACGAGTATCTCGTAAACTTCTTTGACAAACATAGGGACATACTTCGCGCAATAGTGGAAAAGGCTATAGAGGCGGCTTTGGCGAGGAAAGCGGCACAAAAGGCTAAGGAACTGGTTAGAAGAAAATCCCCCTTAGAGGATACAACCTTGCCGGGTAAGTTGGCGGATTGCTCGGAGAAAGACCCCTCCAAATGCGAGCTATTTTTAGTGGAGGGAGATAGTGCAGGAGGAAGTGCAAAACAGGGTAGAGATAGAAGAACGCAAGCCGTTTTACCGCTAAGGGGTAAGATTATTAACGTTGAAAAGGTTAGGTTAGACAAAGTTCTTTCCAACGATGAGATAAAGGCTATAACCTCCGCTTTGGGGTGCGGAATAGGGGACGCTATAAATCTGAAAAACCTCCGCTATCACAAGATAATCATAATGACCGACGCGGATACCGACGGTTCCCACATAAGAACCCTTCTTTTAACCTTTTTCTTCCGTTTTATGAAACCTCTTATAGAGAATGGACATGTTTATATTGCCCTTCCTCCCCTTTACAGGGTGCGAAAAGGTAAAAAAGATTTCTACATTAAGGACGATGAGGAGTTGGAGAAGTTTCTAAAAGAAGAAGTTATTTACAAAAATGGAAAGCTCCTTCTCGGAAACGGAAAAACCCTTACGGAGGGAGAACTCCTGTTCTTCTTAAACCGTTCGGAGGAATTGGAGGAAGCCTATAGGAGTTTAAAGGCAAAAATTTCCGACGAGGAACTGCTGAACGCGGTAATAGGACTCTGTTTGGAAATAGAAAAAATGGGAGATAAAAACTACGTTGAAAGCAAATTGGAAACTTTAAAACAATCTTTGGGTGAAAGATTTTTCCTTAAAATTGCAAAGGAAGAGGATAAAGACCTTTACAAAATAGTGGCAATGGATAAGGATACCTACGATGTTTACGAAATAAACAGCGACTTGGTGGATAGTGTAGCCTACGAAGTCCTTTGCAAGGAAGCAAATAATATAAAATTCCCTCTAATCTTTGAAGTGGGAGGAAAAAGTGTGGAAATAACCCATTTCGGTGAAATAAAGGAAAAAATTCTTTCCACCGCAAAGGGGACTTTGGAAATACAAAGATACAAAGGATTGGGAGAGATGAATCCCGAACAACTTTGGGAAACCACTATGAACCCCAAAACGAGAAGGCTTATGCGTGTAACCATTGAAGATGCCGCGGAAGCAGACGAGATTTTTTCCATTTTGATGGGAGAGAATGTTGAACCCCGTAGGCGTTTTATAGCGAAATACGCCAAAGAGGTTAGAAACCTTGATATTTAACCCCTTTCGTTTTCAATCTTTAAAACCTTTTCATAGATTTTTAGGACATTTCCATTGTTGGACCTAAAGGTAAAGGCAAAACCTACCGTGTTATTTTCTTCGTTAAACCTGACCGGTGTTACATCTGCCTTTAAGCAATCCTCTTTGGTTCCCAAAAAACGGAAGATTGCTATGGTTGAAATACTCCCCCCCCAAAAAGTTATCCTTTAATAAATTAAAATCTTTTTCAGAAAGTTTGAGCTTGAAACCTCCAAGGGAAATATCTTGTAATATACCTATAACGGGTCTTTCCAAACTTTCGGAAATAATTCCTACAAGTATGGTGGATCTTTTAACCACAAATCTATTAAACTTTCTTCCATTGGAAACTTTTGCTTCCAACTTTACCACTATCACTTTTCCTTTAATTTCTTTTACAATTCCTATAAATTTTTGTGTGGAACCCGACATCGGTATTATAAACTCGTAAGTCTCGTTAAGGGAAACATTTTCCCTTTTAGATGTAACTCTTAAAGTTGCAATATTTCCCTCCACGCTTTCTGGGATGTATAAAAATATCCTTTTGGGAAATTCAAGGTGCCTTGCTACCCACGCCATTCAGGGTTGTTATTATTTTATAAGGAATATCACCTTAAAGTGAAATTTTTGTAATCCGTTGATGTTTAATTAATAAAGTTTAATGGCTTTAATAGTTCAAAAATTCGGGGGAACTTCCGTTGGGAGTTTGGAAAGGATAGAAAACGCCGCAAGAAGGGTTGCCCAAGCCAAAAAACAGGGACACGATGTGGTAGTGGTTTCCTCCGCTATGGCAGGAACCACCGATAGGCTCATAAATCTCGCAAAGGAAGTTCAACCCATTCCCAACCCCAGAGAGTTGGATATGCTTTTGGCAACCGGTGAACAACAGGCGATAGCCCTTTTTGCAATGACCCTCCAAAAGATGGGATTTAAAGCGGTATCCCTTTGCGGTTGGCAGGTTCCCGTTATCACCGATGATGTTCACACCAAAGCCCGTATAAAGGAAATACATACTAAGAAACTCAAGGAGTTGCTTTCCAAAGGTTACATACCCATAGTGGCCGGTTTCCAAGGCGTTACAAAGGACGGAGAGATAACAACCCTCGGAAGGGGTGGTTCTGATACCTCCGCGGTAGCCCTCGCCGCAGCCCTAAAAGCGGATTTCTGCGAAATATATACCGACGTGGACGGAATTTATACAGCCGACCCCCGAATAGTTCCCAACGCGAGAAAGATAGAAAAAATAGCGTATGAGGAAATGTTGGAACTGGCTTCTCTCGGAGCCAAAGTTATGCAGATAAGAAGCGTTGAGTTCGGTTCAAAATACGGCGTTAGAATACATGTAAGAAGCTCTTTTAGTGAAGAAGAAGGAAGTTGGATAGTTCCGGAGGAGGAAATAATGGAAAAAGTTGCGGTAAGGGGAATAACTTCAACCGATAAAGAGGTTCAATTTACCGTTGTGAAAGTTCCCGACAAACCGGGAATAGCCGCCAAAATTTTTAAAGCCTTGGGTGATGCCCACATTGCGGTTGATATGATAGTTCAAACGGTCTCCGTTAACGGTTACACCGATATGTCCTTTACCGTTTCGGAAAACGACGCCCCCCTTGCGAAGGAGATAATAGAAAAAGTCGCAAAAGAGATAGGAGCGGAAAGGGTTCTAATGGATACCGATGTATCAAAAGTTTCCGTAGTGGGATTGGGAATGAGAAGCGCTTACGGTGTGGCTGGAAAAATGTTTGACGTTTTGGCAAAACACAACATAAATATAAAGGCAATCTCTACTTCCGAAATCCGAATTTCGTGCCTCATAGATAGGAAATACACCGAATTGGCGGTTAGAGCTTTACACGAGGCTTTTATAGAAAACGACACGGTAAATTTTGTTGGTGAAAAATAAAAAAACTAAAGGTTATATTTCTTTGCCTTTTTTAAAAATACCCCTTTGGCTAACCATAAAACAAAGAAATCAACCACCAAGAGTATAAAAGCCAAAGCTATAAGGGCGGAATATTCCAGCTCGCTATCCGCTTCCCCAAACTCGTTGGCTATGGTTGAAGTTATAGTAGTTCCGGGGTCAAACAGGTGAACCGTAAGGTTGGGAAAGTTTCCAACCACAAAAGTTACAGCCATGGTTTCTCCCAAAGCTCTTCCCAGAGCCAAAATTACCGAGCCTAAAATGGCGAGTTTGGCAAAAGGAAACATCACCTTAACGATTACTTCTGCTTGGGTTGCACCCAGCCCGTAAGCGGATTCCTTTAAAACCGGAGGAACTATTTCTAAGGCATCTCTCGTTACCGACGCTATAAAGGGTGTTATCATGAAGGTTAAAACAACCCCCGCGGTGAAGTAGTCCGTTCCAAACATTTGACCGTTAAAGAGTTCATTTAAGATGGGAATATTTTCAAAAATCTTATGGAGGGTTGGTTCAACATATTTACTCATGAGTGGTACAAGAACGTAAAGTCCCCACATTCCGTAAATAATGGAAGGAATAGCCGCTAAAATTTCAACCAGTGTTCCTATAACCACTTTTAGCCTTTTGGGACACAATTCGGAAAGGAAAATAGCAATCCCAAATCCCAAAGGGGTGGCTAAAAGTATCGCTATAACCGTGGTTACCACGGTTCCGTAAATGTGGGGAAGTGCGCCGAAAAGTTCCTCGTCGGGGTCCCAATCGGTTCCAAAAATGAATTTTAAAACTCCTATTTCTTTAAAGGTGGTGATACTTTCCTTAAAAAGGACTAAAAACAGACCTACCAATATAAATATGAATAGAAGGACAAACAAAAGTAAGGTTTTTTCAAAAATGAAATCTTGTATTTTGAAAATTTTGTGTCTTCCGTTATCCCGAAGGGACATTTACTTTCCCCCTTTTTTTCCACTCTTTTTGGGATTTATCGGATGAAGTTCTCCCCTTTCCATACGGATTTTTTGGTCTAATTTAAAGTAAGCCAACAAAAATAGCACGGAAAGAACAAAGGCAACTATTGAGGTAAAATCAAGAAGTTCTTTAATGTCGTTGTTACTTATCATAGGTCTAACAAAGTAAGACAAAAGTCCTATAACCATTAAAAGGGCTACCAAAACTCGGAAAAAACTTCTCCTTTCCTCTGTAGAAACATGTTTAAAAATAAAACCGAAAGCCAGCAGGGCTAAAAGGGCAAAGAGTAAGGAGAGAGACATAAGTCTAATAATTGTAGATATAGTTTGACCACATGGCTTCTATTTTTTCCTTGACATCTTTGGGAAGGGGAGCGTAGTAAAGCTCCTTGGCTTTTTCATCTCCCTTTGAGAAACCCCACTTGAAGAAATCGGTAACGAGTTTGTTTCTTTCCTTTCTCTCCAAAGGTAAAAGAGCCCACGTTGCACCTACTATAGGCCAAGTATTTGAACCCGATTGATAGGTTAAATCCGCGTAAAATCCCTTTCCCCAATGGACATTCTTTAGTACGGATTGGAAAGTCTCCAAAGAGGGTTTTATGTAATTTCCATCCCTGTTTTGGAGGATTACAACTTTTAAACCTCCCTTAACCGCATAGGTATATTCAACGTAACCTATAGTTCCGAATTTTTTCTGAATTACCGCCGCAACACCCGCGTTACCCTTTGCGGCGACCAAATTTCTCAATCCCCAGCGGGGTTTTTTTGAAGGTTTTCTAAAGTGCAGTTCTCCCTTACAAGCCTTAACCAAATAAGAAGTAACCGTATAGGTAGTTCCCGATTTGTCCGCCCTTACCGCAACCAGTATAGGAATATGGGGTAGTTTTTTTTCGGGATTGGCTTCCGCAATGACGGGGTCATCCCAATATTTAACCTTCCCCGAGAAAATTCCGCAAACCGCACGGGTAGAAAGCTTCAAACCCTCCACATTGGGGAGGTTATAGGCAAAAACGACACCAAAAGACGCCACGGGAAACTGCAAAAGATTTTTTCTCTTTAGTTGTTTAGGTTTTAAAGGTGCGTCGCTCGCCCCGAAATCCACCATTCTTTGGGAAACCATTCTTATTCCCGAGCCGGAACCCACCGCTTGGTAATTTACCTTTATTCCCGTTTCTTTGTAATATTCTTTAGCCCACGCTTGAATAAGGGGGGCTATGGCGGAAGAACCCGCACCGTTTACTTCAACTCCAAGGGCTACAGATGCGGTAAAGAGGCACCCAACAAGGGTGGCACGCTTATGCATCATACATATTGAATAGTAGGCGGGTATTGTAAAATTTCTGTTAAAAACTAATGGCGATAAATCCTTTCTACGCGCTTTTGATGTTAATAGTAGCCCTACCTTTGGGTTTATCGTTTTTCTCTTTCAAGGAGGAAACTTTAGGATTAATAACACTTTTGGTTATTGTTTCTATAACCCTTTTTATCCATACAAGGGAGAAATTTGATTTTTTTAAATTTCCGCTTAAGTTTGTGGTTTTAATTTTAAATATCTATATTTGGGGGAAAGATTTTTCCATAGAAAAACTACCTTTGGATTTATTTTTCACCGCATACGCTTTTACGGTTTTTCTTTTATTGAGGGAGAAAAGTTTTAGAAATTATTTTTATATCTCCCTTTTGAGCTTTTTATCCTTGGCAATTGTCGGTATTAACTTTCAAAATGTAATTTACGGATTTTTAATTTTCTTCTATCTGTTTAATATAGTTTACTTTTTCTTACTTTTAGCGGTAAAAGCTTTTGAGTTTTCCAACTTAAAACTTTTCAAAAACCTTTTTAAATATTCCTTTGTAATTTTTGTATTTGTATTCGCTTTCGGAGGGGTTTTGTTTTTCATATTACCCCGTCCCGAAAAGCCTTTGGTAGCCTTTATTAAAAAGGAAATTCCCAAGCCGGCGGTAGGTTTTTCCAATGAGGTAAAATTGGGTGCGTTTTCGGAAATTGTAGAAGATAAAACCGTCGTTTTTAGGGCAAAACTTTCTCTTAAGGAAACCCAAGACCTATATTGGAGGGGTAATACCTTAGAAATTTTTGACGGTTTGAGGTGGAAAAGTGTTTCCTTTGGTTACCTCAAAAGGTTAAGTTATTTGCACAAGGAACCGATAAAGGAGCTTTTGCTTATATCCCCCTACGGGGGGAGAAATATTTTTACCTACGGTTATCCGATTAAAGTGATAAATTCCAACGGCGATGTTTATATAAACGAAACCAAGGGGGTTGCGGAAGCGAAAAAGGTAATCGTTAAACCTCTAAAAGTGGAATTGTTTACGGTTAATCCTCAAGAAGTTAGGGTGACGCTCTTAAACAAAGAGTTATTGCTTTATGTTCCCCCTCAAATAAAACCTATTTTGGGGAGGATAGTAGAGAAAAACCACTTAAGGGGTTTGCCTTTCAATTTACTCCTCAAAAAGGTGGGGAATTACTTTTCCACCTTCAGGTATAGCTTGGACAACAAAGCCCGCGATTTGGAAGAATTTTTAACCGTTTACAGGGAAGGAAATTGCGAGTATTTTGCGTCCGCATCCGCCGTGCTTTTCAGATTTTTGGGTTACCCTACTCGGGTTGTCGTTGGATTTTTCGGAGGTGATTACAACCCCATAACCGGTTATTATGTGGTAAGACAGAAAGATGCCCACGCGTGGGTAGAAATATACTTCAACCACCGTTGGGTTAGATTTGATGCGACGAAATATGCCCAAGTATCGGAAAATTTAAAACGGGAATTGCAAAATAACTTAAAACAAAACAAGTTACAACTATTTTGGGATACGGTAAATACCCTTTGGCTGGAATATGTTATAAACTTGGATTTACAAAAACAAAAATCATTGCTAACGCGGTTTCAAAATGCAACTCGGGAAATTGGGGTCTCGGCGGTAGAGAATTTGGGAGTTTTAGCCGCTGTAATTTCGTTGGTAATACTTTTAACTTTCAGAAAAGGGATAATCTTTGCGTTTATAAGTACCTACTATAGGGTAAAGTATCGAATTCCCATCCCGTGGAACCTATCTCTGGGGGAGCTTTATTTTCTACTGTGGAAAAAGTATCCCCCCATATGGTTGAAGGAAAGGGAAAAACTTCTAAAATTGTGGAAATATTTGACCAACCTCAAATCATAGATTTTTTTATAAACCATATTAATATTTGTGTAGTGAGGAGGGGTGAGAGATGAGAAACATTACGGATATTGGAGTTATAGGAGTTTACGGTAGGGTTATTAGGGAGTCCAATAAACCTGACTTTCCGCGATTGGCTTACAGGGTTAATAATAATAACAATAACGGTAATCCCAATAATGGCGCTACTCCAACCGTAACATCCGTAGCCCCCGGGGTAATAGGGGTAAGCGGAAGAAGCTCCAACTCCAATACGGTCAACCAAGTAAACGGCGCACCAAACGGTAACGGAGGGGTTTACATCAATATAGAAAATTTGAATGTGTATTTGGTTTCTCCGAGAAATAATAGGGAAAGCATTGTTACCAATGTAGACATAAATAGCTTTCTGCTACCCGCTTTGAAAAATATTGGGGTTATAAAAACTGTAGAAAATCCCGTAAGTTACGCTTTGGAAAGAATAAACAGCGCAAAGAATTTAATAGACACTTTAGTAACCAATCTTGCGGAAAAATTCTCCCGTATCCATGTTTATGAGGAGGGAACGAGAAACGGGGAACTTTACAAATACTCGGTTAACTTGAAAAATAAAAATCTGAGAATACACCTCTGGTTGGAAAACAATAACGGTAGGGTTAATTACAGCTTAGATGTAAAGGGTAAAGGAGCCAAACTGCACGAGTGGATATCGGTTAACACAAATAGGCAAACCGTTAGGTATAGCTTGAACCTTAAGACCCAAAATGTAAAAATTCATGAGTACTTCAGAAGCACGGAAGCCAAATATGTATACGCTCTGGATATAAAGAGAAAGTCCTCCAAAGGGGTCAAGTTTGAGGGTTACACCATAGGTTCCGCCCATAAAGAAGGTAACAGAATAATACTAACCCCCAATGCTTATTCTCAACGGGGTGCGGTCTGGAGCAAGGAAAAATTTGATTTGACTAAAGATTTTACCGTAAAGGCTAAACTTTATTTGGGGAATAGACCTCAAGGAGCTGACGGCATAGCCTTCGTAATTCAAAACTCCCCTCAAGGTAGAAACGCATTGGGTATGGGAGGCGGAGGTTTAGGGTACAGGGGTATCCCCAATTCCTTGGCGGTGGAATTTGATACTTGGAGAAATCCGGGGGAAATAAACGGAAACCATTTAGGCTTTGATATAAACGGAAAAGGCGTTAGGGAGGTCCCTACTTCCGAAAAAGTTTTCGCGCTACCTAAACCTTTGGAAAGCGGTAAAGAAATACCTGTAACTATCAAGTGGAATTATAAAGGAAATAACAAGGCGGAACTGATAGTGAAAATATTTAACAAAACTTACAAATACTTCGTAAATAACATACTTGACATCTTCGGAGGAACCAAAGCTTACATAGGTTTTACGGGAGCCACCGGCGGTGAGCGCAACCTTCAGTATGTAACCAATGTAAAAGTATTCTTCTAACCCCGTTCCCCTTTATCTTGATATTTTCTTTATGAAAGGTTTTTTCACCATATTGGGAACTTCGTCCGCCATACCCACAAAGGATAGAAATCACCCTTCAATATTTTTTCAATACCAAGGGGAAGCTTTTCTGTTTGATTGCGGAGAGGGAACTCAAAGGCAGTTGCAAATAGCGGGACATTCCTTTTATAAAATAAACAAAATTTTTATAACCCACCTTCACGGAGACCATGTTTTGGGACTACCCGGACTCCTTCAAACTTTGGACTTTCACGATAAACCTTTTGCAGAAATTTACGGACCGCCGGGGATTAGGCGGTTGGTGGAACTCTCGGCAACCCAATGTTTTCACATAAATACCCGAGACCTAAAGGTGGAGGTAAAGGAGATAGAACCCACCGATGAGGTTGTAGCCTTTTTGGAAACCGACACTTACAGGGTAAAAACTATCGGACTTGACCACACGGTGGATTGTCTCGGCTTTGCCTTTGAAGAGAAGGAGAGGTTTAAATACGACCGCAAAAAGGTGGGGGAACTAAATTTAAAACCCCAACACTTTAAGGAGCTTGAAAATTTGGGTTACACCACCGTAGGTGGAAGAAAAATCTTTAAACACCAACTGGGGGGGGTAAAAAGGGGTTTTAAGTTCGTTTATATAACCGATACCTATTACACCGAAAACATTTTTAAGTTGGCTCAAAATGCGGATTACCTCGTTTTAGAATGCACCTATTTTGACGAAGACGAATACGCTCGGGAAGTTAAACACCTATCTTTTAACATTTTTAGGGAGAAAATTTATCCCAAACTTTTGGAGTTGGGCGTAAAAAAGATAATCCTTACCCACTTCAGTAGGAGGTATAAAGACTTTTCCAAGTTTGAAGAGGCTATAAGGGAACACAAAATGGATAATGTCTATCTGGCTCATGATTTTATGAGATTTGAGTTTTAATTTAACATTTCGTTAAAATAAAAAATTCCAGCGTTTTTGGGAAATACTGCAAAGATGCGAGATTTTGAGTGGAGTGAAATAAGGCAGGCATTGGAAATAGCGGTATCCGCCAAAAGAGGGTATAAAAGGGAACTCCTCAATAAGTTTCTATCGTTGGATTTCATATCCTCCCCGCGGGAAGCGGAAGAGCTTTTTTCTACCCTTGAGGTGTTGGGCTATATTTCAAATGGGGTAACAAAGACGGGTGATTTTACATGGAAGGCCACCAAAAGGGCGTATAAGGAAATCTTCCCTCTATGGGGTTTTATAACCGGTCTCTTTGAGTAACCTCG
>QOAS01000030.1 GCA_003972855.1 Gammaproteobacteria bacterium
AATTTCTTATCAAAACCTACATAAGGGTTAGGGTAAACGGAAAACCCTACAAAGCTTGGAACATTTCCCACTATTTTAGCGAATTGATAAACATTTTTCCATATGTTTTTTCCGAATTTTTCGTTATACCACAGAATAAAAGCCTTTTCCTTCAGCTCGGGAATATATAGCCTTTTAAAAATCCTATCCGCCTTTTTCAAATTATGTTTTAAACGGCGTATCGCCGCGATTTTAAAATGTATTCTGTAATCCAACTTGTTGATTTCTTCTTTTAGAGTTTCTATACGGGAACTTAAATAATGGTTAACTACAAATATTGCAACAAAACTGGTAACCGAAAGGAGACTTAAATATAGATTTTTACCTCTTAGGTATCCTAAAAAAACTATTCCTATTTTTTGAATAAAACTTTCTCGTTTATGGGTGGTTAAATTTATGCTTATATATTTCTTTCTTCTTCTATGAAACCTAAACATTTAATAACCTCTCCCCTAAGGTATAGGTTAAAGCGTATCTATCGGGAAATTTATCTATTGATACTATACCAAATATTGGCAACTTTTCTAAAAAAAATTCGGTTAAATGTTCATATTCCGTAACTATTCCGGCTAAATATATGTTACTTATATCGTTTAAAACTATATAGTTTCTAATATCCCAAATAATTAGGTTTAATAAATCCTCCGCAACTTTATCTTCTGAAAATAGATAAGAAAAAGTTTCGTAAAGTATATTGTCCCTTCTATAGGAGACTATCAAGATTTTATTCCTTTCGGTATATAGAATCGTAAACGGTTCAGGTAAACCTTTTAGTAAACCGAGATTTATTAAACATACGGGCTCGTAACTTATAACTTCAAGTTCCAACCCCAGTTCTTCAAAAACCTCCTCTATCTTCCTGATAATTTCGCTCTCAACTACGGTAACCAATACCCTATAAGGTTCATTTTCATTACTATCCAAAATATCGTAGGAATATAGAACTTCTGTGTGAGGGAAATTTTCACTAATATCTTCTTGAATATACAAATCAACACTCTGTATTAGTTCATTCCTCTTTATAGTTTTTGGGAAAGTATAAATCCTTACCAAACCAAACCGCGCGGGTATATATGTTCCAAAGACAGCATTGGCAAAAAGCTTTGGTTTTTGAACCATTAATTCTTTCAGTTCCTCTTTAAGGTGTTCTAAAACTTCTTCAATAGTAGTTTCCTCAGGATAAGTTCTTTCAAAAGGTTTTTTTAAAGTTTGATAATTGCTATTAAAAGAAAGCCCCCTATAAAACACGGTATCAACCACAAAGGGAAAAACAACTTTTTCTCTTTTACTTAACAAAGGTAATTTTAGTTTATTTAAAGGCGGTAAAAGATTATATTTTTCCCTTGGGGGTTCCAAGAACGGTAACTTGTCTATTAACCTCATAGTGGTAAAAAAAGATTATAAATGTCTCCTTTTGGTAAGTTGCAAAAAAGAGAGTATTTTTTGCACCGTTTTTTCCACCGACTTTTGGCTCTCTATTCTTATGTGGGCTTGGGAGTATACTTTTTTCCTCTCTTCAAAAAGCTTTTTTAGCTCCTCACCGCTTTTTTGCAAAAGGGGACGATTGGGGTCTTTTGCGGTTCTTCTCTTGAAGGTTTCAAAATCTATATCCAACCATATTACGGTTCCGTTCTTTTTCATAAACTCCATTGCGGTTGGGTTTGCTCCCAATCCCCCGCCGGTCGCTATAACAAAGGTTGGCAAAGAGTGTGTTACATCCTTCAGGACTTCCAACTCAAGTTTTCTAAAGTAATCTTCACCTTTTAAGGAAAATATCTGGGGTATGGTTAAACCTTCACGGATTTCTATTTCCTCGTCAAGGTCCACAAAAGGTGTTTTTAGTTTTCTCGCAAGAAGGCGCCCTACGGTGGTTTTTCCGCTTCCCATAAAACCTACGAGGTAAATCCTTTTCATAGAAATCCATTGTTGTTAGAAACCTCCTATCTGCGATAGGGGAAAAAGCGACCAAGGTAAAAAATATTTGCAAACTCCAAAGGTTTGGTTACAGCCTAACCGCTAAAGTGAAGAGCTAAAAATAAACCCCTTGTGAGGGGATAGGCTAACAACCCGTGTTGGTGGTGGCTATCTCCTTTTGGAATAGACACTGCATAAAGTCAAAACTTGCATCTTTGATGCGGGATGGTTGACAAAAAAACAATTGTTGTTAAAGTTTTTCGGAAAACTCTTTAAGCTTGGCAATAAAAGGTTCGCAACCTTTAAGGGTCACAAGTTCCCTTTTTATTTCCCCGCTGTTTGGAAAACCTTTTAGCAGTTGAACCAAAATGGAGCGGATTTCAAAACAGGCTTTTTCCCGCGAAGGATAGTATTCAAACATCCACTCCAAAAGTTTTAAAACGGTTTTAAGTCTTTCTCCCAAGGGAACGGTTAATTTCTTTTTCTCTCTGTATTCTTTAAAAATCCAAGGGTTAGAAAGGGCGGCTCTACCTACCATAACCGCATCGCACCCGGTTTCCTCAAACATTCGGTCTATATCTTCATAGGTCTTTACATCTCCGCTACCTATTACGGGAACGGGCGAGAGTTTTTTTAAATCAGCTATTCTTTTCCAATTAGCCTCTCCCGAATATCCCTGCTTTCCCAAACGGGGGTGTAAAGCTATGGCGGATATCCCTCCCTCTATAAGGGCTTGGGCTATTTTTTCCATAATGTCTTCTTCCAATCCGAGACGGGTTTTGGCGGTAACGGGAATACCGTAAGGTTTTAAAGCTTCTGTCGTTTCCTTTACCACTTCTTTCATTAACGAGGGGTTTTCCATAAGTTTGCCCCCTGCCCCTGTTTTTAAAACTTTGGGAACCGAACAGCCGAAGTTTATGTCTATCGCATCGGGTTTCAGTTTCTCCGCCACTATAACCGCCGCCTGGGCAATTTCCTCGGGATTTCTTCCAAATAGTTGAATGTGAATGGGTCTTTCCAAAGGTGTAAAAAAGGCATACTTTTGGGGAATACCCCTATGGATAATTCCGGGAGCGCTTATAAGCTCGGTATAGGTTCTATCCGCTCCCAAAAGGCGGGCAAGTCTTCGGAAGGCGGAATGGGTATAACCCGCCATTGGGGCTAAAATAACTTCACCTTTTTTGACCACCATTTTGCGATTTATGTCATTGTCAATTTTTATGCAAACCCTAACTTTGTTGAGTTTGCTCTTCTTAAACCCCTTTAGGTAAATTTAAAAATTATGTATTCTCCAACAGAACAGGAATTTTTGAAAAAATACCTAAAAAAGATTTCCAAAATTCCTCTTTTGTCCCCCGAGGAGGAAAAAGAGTTGGCAAAAAGGGCTAAAGAGGGAGACAAAGAAGCCTTAAAGAAATTGGTAGAGTCCAACTTGAGGTTTGTCGTTTCCGTAGCACGCCAATACACGGGTTACGGCGTTCCCCTTTCCGAACTTATTGCGGCGGGTAATTTAGGACTTTTGGAGGCGGCACGGAGGTTTGACCCCGATAAGGGGGTTAGGTTTATCTCCTACGCGGTTTGGTGGATAAGACAAGCCATTATGCAGGCTATAGCCCAACACACGGGGGCGGTAAAACTGCCGGTAAAACACCTCAATTTGGTAAACAGGATTTCCCATGTTTACGCGGAACTTCTGAAAGAGTTGGGAGAAGAACCTCCGCCCCAACTTATTGCGGAAAGGCTTAATCGGGAATTGGTAGAAAAGGAGTTGGAAAAGAAATTGAATAGAAAACCTACCGAGGAGGAGATAAAGAAAACCTTGGAGGAGAAAAAGAAAAAAGGGGAGTATATAACTCCCGAAGAGATAACGGAGATAACCAGTCTCACCCGCGAAGCCTTATCTTTGGATATGCCTATAGGCGACGAAGAGGATACCCACTTTATAGATTTTCTCTCTTTTCACGGAACGGAAGACGTTGAGAGGAAGATTATTGAAGAAAGTCTTCGGAAGGAGATTAAAAAACTTTTGGAACAACTACCAGAGAAGGAGAGAAAAGTTATAGAACTCCGTTTCGGTCTTACCGGTGAAGAACCCAAAACTCTAAGGGAGATAGGGGAAATTTTAGGTATCTCCCGTGAGAGAACCCGCCAGTTGGAAAACAGGGCTTTAAGGAAACTAAGGCAGTTGGCTATGAAACGCCATTTGAAGGAATTTCTTTCCTAACTATTTGGGCTACCGCCACGGAGTAGTCCCTTTCGTGGGCTAAAGAGATAATTACCTTTAAGTTGTGCTTCTTTAATTGCTCACCCTCTTTACCCAAAATTACCGCGGTAGCGGGATAACCTTTCTTACCCAAAACTTCTATCTGTTTAAATTTCAAAACTTTGCCAAAAATTTGAAAGTATGCTTTTATAACCGCCTCCTTAGCAGCCCATCTTGCGGCGAGGCAGGGAACGGGGTCTCTGAAGGTTTGACAATACTCTATTTCCCTTTCGGTGTAAATTCTTTCTAGAAATCTCTCCCCAAAGGTTTCCAAGCTTTTTCTAATCCTTTCGTTGGATACTATGTCAATTCCGAGCATCGGAGCAATATTAAACTCTTTATGAGGAAATTTTTGTTAGGTTTACTGACGCTGGGAGTTTTTTCTTTGTCATTGAGCGCCCAAAGATTGTGTGAGACCCATTACTACATTGTTGAACCGGTAAAGCTTATGCCCGTTCTTTTAAAACACTATAAGGAATTGGGTCTTTCTCCCGAGCAAAGGTTAAAGATTAAAGAGGAAATCAGGTTTCTCAAGGAAAAAATTCTTCCCTTAAATAGGGCTATTGATAAGCTCTCCAAAAAGGTTAGGGAAGATATGCTACATTCGGATAATCGCCTTTTGGTGGAAGGTGAACTGCGAATTTTGGCAAACCTCAAGGTGGAAAAAAGTCTCTACAACTACAAGTGTATTAGGTTTTTAAAGGAGACCCTTACGGAGGAGCAGTTTAAAAAATTACTGGAGTTGGCGGGATACTAAAATAAACTCGGTATGTTCAAGTTTGTATATTCCAAAAGTTGGATTTCTAAAGTTTTCTTAGCGGTTCTCGCCTTTTCTTTTATCCTCGGAACCGCCATTATGTGGGGTCCCGGAGGGCTTAATTTCGGTTTCGGAAATTATGTAATAAAGGTGGAAGATATAACCGTAACCCCTAAGGAATTTATATTGGAGCTTGGCAGACTGCAGAGAAGTTACGGCGAAAAAATATCACGGGATAAACTAAAGGCGGAGGCTTTGAACAATCTTTTAATAACCGCTATATTTGCCTATTTGGCGGAAAAAAATGGATTTTATGTTTCCAATGAAGAGGTTAAGGACTTTATTGTTCGTCAATTTTCCGACAAAAACGGGAAATTTAACGAAAAGGAATTCCAAAGGTATCTGCAATATTTGAAATTAACCCCCAAGGAGTTTGAAAAAATTGTAAAAACCACTCTTTTGGCGAATAAATACAAGTCCGCGGTCTTTTCAACAACATATGTCAATAGAGAAACTTTAAATGCCTACCTGTTCCCGTTTACTTTGAAAATTAAAGCCCAAATTTTGGAACTGAATTACAAACAATTTACTTCTAAAGTGAAATTTGACGAAGAGGAACTAAGGGAGTTTTACAAAAAGATACAAAATAATTTTGCGATAGAAGAACCTCCAAAGGTGGAAATTTTTAAAGTAGCCTCCGAAGGGGAGGTTAAAGAGTTATATAACTCCCTCACGAAGGGGAAAAATTTAAAACTGAAACCATTTAAGGTTTTCCCGATAAGCAAAGGGGAAAAATACGGCGAATTCAAGAAGTTGGTAGAAAAGGTTTTGAAAAACAAAAAGGTTGCGGTTGAAAAGTCAAAAGACGGTTACCTAATAGCGGTCTACAGGGAAGGCGAAAGGAGAATCCCCTCTTTTGAAGAGGTAAAAGAGCAGGTAAAACTCCTTTACGAGAAATTTAAAACCTTAGAATGGATGGAAAAACACAAGGAGAAATTGGCTAAGGAGGTGTTAGACGGAAAATATAAGGCTCAAGCCAAAGAGCTTGAGACGATAGGTTTTACCCTAATGCAGAATTTTGGTATTCCCGTGCAAACCCTTTTGGAGGTTTTAAAGGGTAAAAGGTATATTGCGGTAAAAACGGGCGAAGGGTTGGCGGTTATAAAAATCCTCTCGGTTGGGGAAGAGGGAAATATTTCCGCGGAAGTTAAGGATTACTACCGCCTCCTTGTAAGAAACTCCCAATATCTTAGGAAACTCCAAGAGGTTTTGCAGGAGGTTTACCGCAACGGTGGTATTGAGGTAAAAATCAACAACCGACTGGTGGAAAGTCTTTAAATGTCAAAAATAACCTCCGCGGTTAATCTCTTTTCCCCTTCTTCCACCTTAAGTCGGTGGTAGGTTGCCGCCTTTATTAGTAATTTTCTGCCGTGTCTTTGAGGGTCGTATTTCTCACCTTTTAAGAGTAACTTTACCTTCGTTCCGTCGGGAGTCAGCTTGACCACCTTGCACTCGGAGGGGACAAACTTTTTTACGTCAAACAGGTAAAGAACTTTGTTTAAAACATCCGCTATAAGGTAGGGGAAACCTACACTTTCAACCTCCAAAGTTACCTCCTCTTTGGGCTGAACCTTTTGGAGGGATACCATTTCGTTTACCATAGCCTTTACCGAGTTGCAAATGAGCTGGTCTTGAGAGAAGGCGTATACCCTTATTCCCGCGTCCGCGGTAATATCGTAAATAGGCTCGTATCTTAACATTACGCCTATAGTATAGAAAAATTGCGGACTAACACCTTGCAGAACTGTCTGCGGTAAGGCGGTTGGGAAATTTGGAACTTTGGCTAAAATTAAATTTTTAACATACCCGCCAATATCGGGTAAAAAGTCCACTATAACAACGACTAAAGGCGGGTATGTAAGCTAAAAGTAGCTCCGCTACCTACCTTCGGGTAGGTAGGCAGGAGTAGGGGGTTTAAGACGCTGCCCGTGGTGGTAAGGCACCTTTTAAAGGGTGTAAACCCACCCAAAGCCCCGCATCTGTGATGCGGGGTAGGTTACAATAATCCTTTTCGGTTTAAAAATACCATTTGGAGTGGAGGAAATGAAGACATACAGAATTAAACCTTACGAGGTAAAAAGGGATTGGTATATCGTTGACGCAACCGGAAAAACTTTGGGAAGGCTTGCCACCCAAATAGCGAAAATTCTAATGGGTAAACACAAAGTTTACTGGTCTCCCGATATGGATGTCGGAGATTTCGTAATCGTTGTAAATGCGGAGAAAATCCACGTAACGGGAAAAAAATTGGATAAAAAACTCTACAGGTGGCACAGCGGATATCCCGGCGGTTTTAGAGAGAGAACCCTAAGGTGGATGCTCCAGCACCACCCCGAAAGGGTTATAAAGTTAGCGGTTAAGAGAATGCTACCCAAAAACAAGCTCGGACACAGGATGATGAAAAGACTAAAGGTTTACGTGGGACCCAACCACCCCCATCAGGCACAGCAACCCAAACCCCTTGAAATAAACGCGTAATAAATAGGAGGAGGAAGTAATGCAAAAGCTGAAAGATTTCAAGATAACTCCCGATAACTCCTTCTACGCCACCGGGAAGAGAAAGGAAGCCATTGCCAAGGTTTGGATTTTACCCGGTATGGCGGACAAGCAAATAGTTAGAACTCAAAGTGGGAAGGAATACAACCTCAAAGATTACGTAATGAGAGAAACCCTCTACAACAGGATAATGATACCTTTCAAAGTAACCGGCACCGAAGGAAAATTCGGAATTTTTGCGGAAGTAATAGGCGGGGGTATAAGCGGACAGGCTGAAGCCATAATGTATGGAATAGCCAAGGCTTTGGTCGCCTATAATCCCGATTTGAGACCCAAACTTAAAAAGGCGGGGTTATTGACCCGAGACGCAAGGGAAAAGGAAAGGAAGAAATACGACCAAATGGGTGCGCGCGCAAAATACCGTTGGTCCAAACGTTAATTTATCTCCTTCATTCCTACTTTTCTTCTTTCTCCATAAAATACCTTACCCAAAACCCAAAATCTTTCGGGAGGTGGAAAAGTTGGCAAACGTGGTTGTTTCCGAAATGGATTTTAGACCAGTTTACGAGAATCCCGTTGAAATTGTGGAAAGAAAGGGTATAGGACATCCCGATACCATTTGTGACAACTTAGCGGAGGAGCTATCGGTAGCCCTTTGCAAACTATACCTTGAAGAGTTCGGTTTTGTTCAGCACCACAATGTTGATAAAGCTTTGCTGGTTGGAGGTGTGGCAAATCCCTCTTTTGGCGGAGGAGAAATAATAACCCCTATTGAAATATATCTCGTAGGAAGGGCTATAAAGGAAAAAGGTGGAAAAAAACTACCCGTAGATGAGATAGCCATAGAAGTCGCCAAGGAGTGGATTAAGAAAAACATAAGGAACTTAGACCCCGAAAGGCATGTTGTAATAATTCCCAAAATCAGACCGGGAAGTAAAGATTTGGTTGAACTCTTTGAAAGGTTTGCCAAGAAAGGAGAGGTTCCTTTGGCAAACGATACCTCCTTTGCGGTGGGATACGCACCCTTTGACGATTTGGAAAAGGTCGTTTATTACACCGAAAGATTCCTAAACTCTCCGGAGTTCAAAAAAGAGCATCCATATCTGGGAGAAGACATAAAGGTTATGGGAGTTCGCCTCGGGGACAAAATAAGGATTACCATTGCGTCCGCTTTTGTGGATAAATACGTTGAAAATACCGAAGATTATTTGCAAAAAAAAGAAATCATCCGCCAAAAGGCGTTGGAAAACGCGGGCAAATACACCGATAAAGAGGTTGAGATATTTATAAATACCGCCGATAGCCCCGAAAACAATTCGGTTTACATCACGGTTACTGGAACCTCCGCGGAAGCGGGGGACGACGGACAGGTTGGTAGGGGTAACCGCCCCAACGGACTTATAACCCCTTATAGACCCATGACTTTGGAAGCGGCGGCGGGTAAAAACCCCGTTTCCCACGTTGGGAAAATCTATTCCGCGGTGGCAAGCACGATAGCCAAAAGGGTTGTTAGCGAGATAGAGGAAATTGAAGAGGCTTACTGTTATTTGGTTTCCCAAATAGGAAAACCCATAACCCAACCCCAAGCGTGCGACGTGAAAATAAGAACCAAAAGGGATATTAAAGGTGTGGAAGAACTGATAAAGAAAATAGCCCAAGAAGAAATTTCCCAAATTCCCGAGATATGGAAAGGTTACGTGGAAAAGAAATTCACCGTGGCGTAGAGGGAATTGGCAAGAACTTATTCAGTAGGTTTTGAAATACCTTTTCCTCCAAGGTTTTTATCTTCTCCTTAACCTCTTGCCCTTTTAGTTTCAATATTTCCACCTTCGGGGAATCGGAAGTTCCGCTAACGCGAACGGTCACCTTTAAGGGTAAATACAAGGTTATCTCTGCATCAACCTCTTTGGTTTTAATGTTGTATTTGGAACCTTTGTGGACTACCGCAAAGAGAACATCGTTGGTAACAAAAGCCTTTGTATCTCTTTCGGAGAAAATTAACCAGTCCCCTTTTGTTTCAATTCTCCCTTCAATCTTTGACAGGATTAAGTCTTTTAGTTTCGGTTCGTTTAAAATTTCCGCCAAGGTGGAAAGGAGGGGATTGTTTCTTATACGCCAATTGTAAACGGTAAAATCGGTAACCGTTTCTTTACTCTCTAAGTTTCCAAAACCCTTTATTTCAAATTCCGAGTTGTTGCCAAAACCTTTAAAAATCCCCTCCGCGGTATACCTTACCTTTTCCAAAGTTTCCACGTAGAGTTTGACTTTTAGTTTTTTAACTTCAAAGGTTAGGGGTTTTACCTTCGCCCTCTCGTAAGGTATTTTAAAGGCAACCGCAACATTGGTGGCGTTATCCGACCTCCTAACAAAGTGAAGGTAACCGTTTTCTATTTCAATCTCCGCATAGGGTTTAAAAAGCAAATAGGATTTCGGGGAAAGTTTGAGCAAAAATTTTCCTACCTCAAGGAGTTTTCCTTTCGGAAAACCTTCGGGGTTGTATATTCGGAGATTTTCCAAAACCATTTCGGTAAGTAACCAGTTGGTTTCAAACTTTTCTATTCTTGCAGGGGCATTCACGCTAAGTTTTAGGAAGGAATTTACCACCTTAGTTCCCGCTAAATTTAAAACCGCCACGAGGATAACGGAAGGAATAACAAAAAAGGCGAGTAAAGAAAGGAAAATCTTGAAAAGAAGCTTCATAAGGAAACAATGTTAGTCCGCCGTTAGGTCTCTTTTCACCTCCTCGGGAGAGGGAACGACAAAACCGGGTTGCCTTTTAAGGGTTTTCAACCTGGAATAGTAATACATTACCGGTATCAAAACCAGGGTTAGGGTTGTTGAACCTATTGTTCCGAATATCAGGGAAACCGCCAATCCGTTGAATATGGGGTCAAAGATAATAACGAATGCTCCCACGATTAGCGCGGCGGCGGTTAGTAAAACCGGTCTGGTTCTTATTACTCCCGATTCCACAACAGCTACGTGCAGAGGCACCCCTTCCCTAAGCCTTTGTTCCGCAAAGTCCACCAGCAGAATGGAGTTTCTGATAATAATTCCCGCAAGGGCGATAAAACCTATCATGGAGGTGGCGGTAAAGAATACGTTACCCATTATCTTGTCCATAAGCCAGTGACCGGGAATGATACCCACGAGGGTTAGGGGTATCGGAGCCATAATAATTCCCGGTATTCTGTAATCTTTAAACCAAGCCAGTATTAGTACCCATATTAGGAATACCGCACCCGCAAAGGCTATTCCCAAGTCTTTGAAAACCCTTATGGTTATGTGCATTTCTCCGTCCCATTTGACCGCTATACCCTTGTAACCCGCGGGGGGTAGGT
This sequence comes from Gammaproteobacteria bacterium, assembly GCA_003972855.1. Taxonomy (GTDB): domain Bacteria; phylum Aquificota; class Aquificia; order Aquificales; family QOAS01; genus QOAS01. The sequence continues at coordinate 10,871 of QOAS01000030.1, forward strand.
TATACCAGTATTCCTCTATTTTTCCGTAGGGGTTGGGTATGGAAAGGACCTTATCTCTAATGTCAAGGATTGAGTAGAAGGGAGCCTCGTATTTACCCGCCACGTCTCCGCATACGTAAACAACCCTTCTCATGTTTTTCCTATAAATGGTTTTCTCCGCGGGGACTTTTTCAACCTTAACAATTTCCCTTAAAGGAACTTCTTTACCTAAGGGGGAAACTATTTTGGTGTTTAAAAGTCGGTCTATACCGCTCCTTTTACCTTCGGGGAATTTTACGATTAAGTTTACCTTTTCAAAGTCGGGAGTCCTTAGGGTGGTAACGTCGTAACCGTAAAGAGCCATGGCAACTATAGCCCAAATTTGTCCTTTGGTAAAGCCGTTTAGTTTCGCCTTTTGCTCGTCCACCACAATCCTATACTTTTGCCTATCCACATCCGCATAAATTGCGGTATCGGTTACCGAAGGAGCTTTTTCAAAAATTTGTCTTACTTTCCAAGCGACATCCAGAGCGGTTTGGTAATCGTTGCCGTAAACCTCCGCCACTATGGGAGAGAGGACGGGAGGTCCCGGAGGAATTTCAACCACTTGAAGGTTTTTAACCCCCAACTTTTTAGCCAAGGGATGAATTTTTTCCCTTAATCTTTTGGCGAATTCGTGGGAGGAAATAGCCCTTTCTTCCTTATTTATAAGGTTTACGTGGATTTCCGCCTGCCAAGGGTATTGCCTTAGGTAATAGTGCCGAACCAACCCGTTGAAGTCAAAGGGTGCGGCGGTTCCGACATATATTTGATAATCGGTAACTATGTTTTCTTTCTTTATAACTTGCTCCGCTATGGTTTTGGCCACCCTTGCGGTTTCCTCAAGGGAAGTTCCCTCCGGCATGTCTATTACGATGTTCACCTCCGACTTATTGTCGTAGGGGAGCATTTTTACCACTACCAATTTGGCAAAGAGCATCCACATGGAGAAACCCATAAGTCCCAAAACTATCCCGTAAAAGGTCCACTTCTTTACCTTAGAAGTTATCAAGGGAACTACAATTGTGGTGTAGAGTTTCCAGAAGAAGGTCTTTCTTATGTTGTATTCCTCGTGAACGTGAACATTTTTAAGTAACAAATAAGCCGCCCAAGGGGTTATGGTAAAAGCTATTAAGGCGGAAAGGGCTATGGCGGTAGATGCGTTAATCGGTATGGGTCTCATGTAGGGTCCCATAAGTCCGCCGACGAAAGCCATGGGAATTAGGGCGGCGACTATTGTTGCGGTTGCCAAGATATTGGGGTTTCCAACTTCGTCGGTTGCCAAAATTATAGCCTCTTTGGGAGTCACTTTGCCCATAGACATCCAGCGGTGGATGTTCTCTATAACAACTATTGCGGCATCAACCAAAACACCTATGGAGAATATGAGGGCAAAGAGGGTAACCCTGTTGAGGGTAAATCCGTAAAGTTTGCTGAAAAAGAGGGTTAGAGCCAATATCACGGGAACGGTTATTCCAACAACTATAGCCTCTCTCCATCCGAGGGCTACCGCTATGAGCAATACGACGGAAAAGGTTGCGATAAATAGGTGTTTGAGTAGTTCATCAAACTTCTCTTTGGCGGTTTCTCCGTAGTTTCGGGTAACGGTTACGTGCAAGTCCGAGGGAATTAGAGTTCCCTTCATAGCCTCTATACGCTCAAGGACTTTTTCCGCTACGTCCACCGCGTTGGTTCCTTTCTTTTTGGCAACCGCAATGGTTACCGCGGGCAGTTCTCCCCTTAGGTTTTCTTTAATTCCCTTCTCCTCGTGGGCGGGACCTGTTCCAAAAAGAACGTAATGGGTTACTTCGCCGGGACCGTCTACAACCTTTGCTATATCCTTAAGGAAAATAGGTTTGCCGTTATACACCGCCACTACGATGTTTTCCACATCCCTTTTGTCTTTTATAAACCTTCCCGTTTGAACGGTAATAACCCTGTTGTCCTTTACGAAAAAGCCGTTATTACCACCGTAGTTAGCCTGTTTGAGCATTTGGATAACTTGGAAGGGGTTAATGTGGTATGCGGACAACTTTTGGGGGTCCAAATACACCGTTATCTGTCTCTTTTGACCGCCTACTATGAAAACGGTGGATACTTCATTTATTTTGGTCAACTCTTCTTCAAGGGTTGCGGCAATCCTGTAAAGGTCGTAAGAGGTGTAGTTTTTACCCCAAAGGGTTAGGGTAAGTATGGGAACATCGTCTATGGATTTAGACATAATTAAGGGAGGGAGTTTTACCCCATCGGGAACTTTATCTATACCCTCCATCAGTTTGGAGTTGAGGTTTACGAGGGCTTTAGTGGGGTCCGTTCCAACATAAAATCTGGCGGTCACAATTCCCCATCCGTCGCCCGCGGCGGAATAGAGGTATTCAATGTCCTTGAGTTGCCAAAGTTGATGCTCTATCGGCTCTACTACTTTTTTCTCTATCACTTTAGGAGAGGCACCCGGATATTGCACTATAACATCTATCATCGGAACGACGATATCCGGGTCCTCCTGTTTTGGGGTTGTCATTACCGCAACAAATCCAAGGAAAAAGGAGACTATAACCAGAATACCGGTGAGTTTATTTGTTATAAAAGCGGAAGCCAATTTGCCCGCCAAACCTTTTCCAACAACCGCCATCTATTTAACCTCCGTTAATGTTTGAAACCGCACAACCGTCGCAGGCTTTCTTTACACCTTCGGTTACGATTTTTTCGCCGTCCCTTAAGCCGGAAAGAACTTCAACCTTATCCCCGTAAGTGAGACCCAATCTTACAAACCTAAGGTGGAGGATT
>QOAS01000049.1 GCA_003972855.1 Gammaproteobacteria bacterium
GTTCGGCGGCTAGTGCTGACTGGGGCCGCGGCTCGGTCCGTCACGTGCGTCGAGAGGAGTGCGCGTCAATGCGTGGCGAGGTCACGACGAAGAGCTCCCTCCCGAAGGCAGGAGCTGGCTCCTCAGGTTCACCGCCCGTCCACCAAGCAGATCGGGCCTGGTCCATGGCGACCGCCCGCGCCTCCTGTCACACTCGCGCCATGGTTCAAACCGACATGACCGATGTTTTAAAGGAAGAAATTAAAGAAGAATACAAAAAGAGGATACCCCTCGGGCGGTTCGGAACACCCCAAGAGGTGGCAAGGGTGGTTCTATTTTTAGCCTCACCCCTGGCGGATTACATAACCGGCGAGGTTATCCATGTAAACGGGGGAATGTATTAACCTTAACCAATATGGGTAAGCTCATAAAGAAACCCCTCTACATAGGGGGTGAAGCGGTTTGGAAAGAGCCTACCATTGAGGTTGTATATCCCTATAACCGCCAAAAGGTGGGGGAAGTTCCCCTCGCCACCCCCGAAGATGTAAAAAGGGCAATAGACCTCGCGGTGGAGGGACAAAAGGAAATAGCCTCCTTGAGTACCTACAAGAGGAGCCAAATCCTCTATAGGGCTTACGAACTTCTAAAGGAACGGGCGGAGGAATTTGCGGAGGTTATAACCCTTGAGGTGGGAAAAACCATTAGGGAAGCCCGCACGGAGGTAATGCGCGCCCAACAAACCCTTTTGCTCTCCGCGGAAGAGGCTAAGAGAATTTACGGCGAAACCATACCCTACGATGCGGTTCCCAACGGAATAGGCAAGGTCGGTTTTTACATAAGGGTTCCCGTTGGAATAGTCGCGGCTATAACGCCTTTTAACTTTCCTCTGAACTTGACTATGCACAAGGTTGCGCCCGCCTTGGCGGCGGGAAATGCGGTGGTGGTCAAACCCTCCGAGAGAACACCCCTATCGGTTGCGATGTTAGTTGAAATTCTCTACGAGGCGGGTATTCCCAAAAAAGCCCTTTCGGTGGTTTACGGATACGCGGAAGTGGGAAAAGCCCTTACAACCGACGAGAGGGTTAGGGTTGTTTCCTTTACCGGTTCCCGCAAAGTTGGGGACATTATAGCCCGACAGGTGGGTATTAAAAAATTGGTGTTGGAATTGGGTTCCAATTCAGCCCTTATAGTGGATAAAGACGCCGACCTCAAAAAGGCGGCTAAAAAGGCGGTTCAAGGTGGTTTTGCCCTTGCGGGACAGGTATGCATTTCCGTTCAAAGGGTTTTCGCCCACGAGGAGATTTTTGAAGAATTTGTAAACCTCGTGGTTGAGGAAGTTAAAAAACTCAAAGTGGGAGACCCTATGGACGAAACCACCGATGTGGGACCCATGATTTCTCCCCAAGATGTGGAAAGGATTAAAACTTGGATAGAAGAGGCGGTAAAAGACGGGGCAAAAGTGGTTTACGGAGGAAAACCCCTTTCGGAAACGGTATTTGAACCCACCGTTATGACCCACGTTCCCCGCCGTAGTAGGGTTTGTGCGGAGGAAGCCTTTGCACCCATTATCTTTGTAAACCCCTATAAAACCACCGAGGAGGCGCTGGACTGGGTGAACGATAGCGACTACGGTCTGCAGATAGGGGTATTTACCAACAATTTAAAAACCGCTTGGGAATTTATCCAAAAGGCACAAGTCGGGGGCGTGATAATCAACGATATTCCCACCTTCAGGGCGGACAATATGCCCTACGGAGGCGTCAAATATTCGGGAATAGGAAGGGAAGGACCCAAGTTTGCCCTTTTAGAAGATTACACCGAAATAAAAGCGGTTGCCATAGACCTAACCCCTTAGTGCCTCTGCTTTATTTTATTTCTTACTTATGAAGGTTTTAGCGGAATATAATGACCCCATAAAGGGTTTACCCCTTAAATTTGCGGTTATCCCCGTAGGGGACTTAAAAATACCTCCCTTTCAGAGGGATTTGTCCGATTTGCTCGTTAAAAGGCTTTTTGTCTCTATGGAAAAATTGGGTTTTTTGCACCCGGTAATCGTCTACCAAGAGGAAGAAGAGGAAGGATTTTTCGTTATAGACGGGCAACACCGCGTTGAAGCGGCTAAAATGCTCGGTGCAAAGGAACTTCCCGCCCTAATAATTCCCAAAGAGTTGGCTCTCAACATTATGGAATTCAATACCGAAAAACCGCCAAACATCAGGGAAAAGGCTTCGCAGGCTTACCGCCTTTACAAGGAATTCCTCCAAGTTTCTCCCGAAACGGAAGAGTTGGAGCTTGCCTTTTACATAGAAGAACCTTCCTACATAACGGTCGGTTTTGTTTTGGAAGAGATTAATAAGAAATTCCCCGCAGGGGCTTTTGAACTCCTTCTAAAGAAAATAGACGAGTTTTTGAGCGAGCCTTTGGAAAAAGCGGTGGAGGAAAGGAGGAACAGGGCTAAGAGGGTTTACGAGGTTGGCGAAAAACTAAACGAGGTATACGACAAACTTGGTATGACCAACGCCCTTATGAAAACGGAACTCTTGAGGAAGGCTATTCAAAGGGTTTACGGCAAAAGGGTTAGGAAGATTGAAGATGACTTTTACACCGCACTGGATAAGGTTGAAAAGGCTTTAGAAGAAATAGGAGAGGAGGGGGTTCAGGAAGGGGAGCTTATTTAGTTTTTTCCCTTTTTCCGTATTCTGCTTAACTTTTGGGAGCTTGAAAAATGATAGTAAACGAAAGGGTGATAATTTTTATTGACGGTTCAAATATTTTTCACGCCATAAGGGCTTTAAACATTAAGATTGACTACAGTAAATTGGTTAAACTCCTTTCGGACGGAAAATACCTCATAAGGGCTTATTACTACTCTTCCATGCCCCGCGTTGAGGACGTTGAAAAGGATACACCCGAGTGGGATAGTTTAATGCGCCAAAGAAAGTTTATAACCGAGCTGAAAAACATGGGTATAAAACCCCGAATTGCCAACCTCCGAAAGCTTGCCACCGGGGAATGGTTGGAAAAGGAAGTGGACATAATGTTGGCAACCGACATGTTGGCGTTGGCTTTCAAAAATGCCTACGATACCGCAATATTGGTAAGCGGGGATAGCGATTTCTGTTACACGGTGGAAACCATTCAGGATTTGGGAAAGAGGGTTATAAACGCCACCTTTAGGAGAAACAGCTCTCCCCTCCTTAGGGCGGTAAGCGACGAGGTTATCTTCTTGGACGAATACATAGACCAAATAGTTATGGAGAGACCCAAACCCAAGGAAGAACCCCCTCAAGAGGAGGAAGAAAAACCTCAAGAGGAACCCAAGGAGGAGAAAAAAAGCTTTTGGCAAAAATTGGTTTCCTTCTTTAAAAGTTCCTCCTCTATATTTGTTTAATTTCCCCTTTAGCAAAAACCTCGGGAGGAAAAGGGAATGGAAAATACCGACTGGAAGAGGTATCTGTTCTTTCTCACAATAGCCTTTGCGGTTTTCGTCGCCTACGACTACTTTACGAGTTCCAAACTTGCCCAACCCCAAAACCAAACCGCGGTTGTCCAAAAACAACCTCAATCTACCTCTACGGTGGACGTCAATTTATACCTCGGAAGTGAAAGGGAGAAATTAACCCCCAAACACTTTGTAACCGTAGAGGGTAAGGACCTTACGGTAAAAATTGCCCAAGAAGGTGCAAAAATCGTTTCCGCCTACGATAGGAAGTTTGGAAAACAACTCATAGAGAGTTACGAAAAGGCTTACAACATCTATCCCCTTGAGATACTGACCCCCTCTTGGGAAACGACCAAACTTATAAACTTCTCCCGCTACCAATGTAAAAAGGAAAACCTAAGGGTGGTTTGCCGACTTAACAAAAACCAAATAAGCGTTAAAAAGGTTTTTACCTTTGACCAAAGCGGTTATTTGGCAAAAGTTTCCATTGAACTAAAAGGGGTTAAGGACGCCTACCTATACATCGGAATGACACCCAACGAGGAAGCCTTTTACACCCACATAGGAACGATTTTTAAATTCTCCAACGGCGAAGTTTTGAGAATTAACACCGAAGACCTAAAGGGGGCAACCACCCTCCACGGAGACATAGTTTGGAGCGGGCAGGAAGGTAGATACTTTATAAAGGCGGTTAAATACAACACCCACACCGCGGTTGTTTTCCCCGTCTCTTACCTCCAAAATGGGGAAACCAAGTATGTAACCGCAACCGCGGTAAAAATAAAACCCTCCGCCCAAGTTACCTTTTTGAGTTCACCCAAGGAATACGAACTCCTAAAGAAGGTTGATTTCGTAGAAGCCATAGACTTTGGGATTCTGTCGTTTCTCGCCTATCCCACCTTTTTGGTGCTTTACTTCTTCCATAAAATTTTCCACAGTTGGGTAGCCTCTATATTTATCTTGACCCTTATTTTGAAACTTATCTTCTTCCCCCTAATGATATCCTCCACCCGTTCTATGAAAAAAATGCAAGAGCTTGCCCCCAAATTGGAGGAGCTAAGGAGAAAATATGCCGATGACCCCCAAAGGTTGCAACAGGAAATAGTGAAACTCTACAAGGAAACGGGATTTAACCCCTTCGGGGGATGTCTACCTATATTGGTTCAAATTCCGATATTCTTCGCCCTTTACAAGGTGCTTATAGTTACCCCCGACTTGGCGTTGGAAGGGTTCTTGTGGATACCTTCTTTGGCGGAAAAAGACCCATACTTTATTCTCCCCATACTTATGGGTTTAACCATGATTGCCCAATCCTTTATAACCCCCTCCCCCAATAAAAGCCAAAACACCGTTATGTATATAATGGCGGCGGTCTTTACCTTCCTCTTTGCAACCTTCCCCAGCGGTTTGGTTCTCTATTGGACTCTAAACAACATCTTTAGCATCCTCCAAACTTGGGTTATTTATCGTTACCTCTCTTAGTTTCCCTTTAACTTTTTCTTTATGGCTTTCAAAGACCTGAGGGAGTTTATCCACATCTTGGAGAAAAATGGCGAACTTTTGAGGATTAAAGAACCCATCTCACCAATTTTGGAGATTTCCTACTTTACCGATAGGGTTTCCAAATTGGGGGAGGAAAAAAACAAGGCACTCCTCTTTGAGAATCCCGTTAAAGAGGACGGAACCCCTTACGGAATTCCCGTTTTAACCAACGCCTTGGGAAGCGAAAAAAGAATAAAACTCGCCTTGGGTTACAAAAATTTGGAAGACATAGGTTGGAAACTCTACAGGATACTTAAACCCGAAATTCCCCACACCTTTTTGGAAAAACTAAAAAAACTTCCCGAACTCAAAAAGTTAAACGACGCCATTCCCAAGGTGGTAAAGAGGGGAACGGTTCAAGAGGTGGTAAAAATAGGAAAGGAGGTAAACCTATACGAGTTTCCGATATTGAAAACTTGGGAAAAAGACGCGGGAAGATTTATAACCCTGCCCCAAGTGATAACCAAAGACCCCGAAACGGGAATTAGAAATGTCGGTATGTATAGGATGCAGGTTTTGGACGAGAAGACCACCGCAATGCATTGGCAAATACACAAAGACGGAAACCACCACTATTGGAAAGCCAAAAGACTCGGAAAGAGATTAGAAGTGGCGGTGGCAATCGGCGGAGACCCCGTTTTAACCTACGTAGCCAGCGCACCTTTGCCTCCCGAAGTGGACGAATACCTATTTGCGGGACTTATAAGGGAAAAACCCGTTGAACTGGTAAAGGGTATTACGGTTGATTTGGAATATCCCGCTAACGCGGAGATAGTTTTGGAAGGTTATATAGACCCCAACGAACCGCTCGTTACCGAGGGACCCTTTGGAGACCACACCGGCTTTTACACCCCGCCCGCTAAGTATCCCAAGTTTCATGTTACCGCAATTGTGCATAGGGCTTTCCCCATATATCAGGCTACCGTTGTGGGAAAACCCCCTCAAGAGGACAAATGGATAGGTTACGCCACCGAAAGAATATTTTTACCTTTAATCAAATTCAACCTTCCCGAGGTGGTGGATATACACCTACCCGCGGAGGGGGTATTCCACAACTTTGCCTTTGTGTCCATAAAAAAACGCTATCCCGGACACGCCTATAAGGTTGCCTATGCACTCCTCGGAATGGGACTTTTATCCCTTACGAAACATGTAGTTATATTTGACGAGTGGGTAAACGTTCACGACCTTTCCGAGGTTCTGTGGATTTGGGGTAACAATGTAGACCCCTTAAGGGATGTTCTAATTTTGAAAGGACCGATAGATGTTTTGGACCACGCCACCAATGAGGAGGGTTTCGGCGGAAAAATGGTTATAGATGCCACCAAAAAGTGGAAGGAGGAGGGTTACACCCGCACTTGGCCCGAAGTTGTGGATGTTCCAAAAGAGGTGAAACAAAAGGTTGCCCAACTTTTGGAAAAATACATTAAAAAATAGACTTTTGAAGTTCCTTTGCCAAAATTTTTCCTAACTTTTCCGCTTTATCTATGTAAACCAATCCCTCTTTGGGTGCTATTTCTTTAAAGGTCTCCGAAAAAGTTACCAAGTATTTGACTTTATAAAACTTGCAGGTTGCCAAAATTAATGCCTTTTTCGGCTCAATTTGGTGTTCTTCGGAAATTTTCAAATATTCCCTCTCAACGGTTTCCGTTATGTATAACCTATCAAAGGCGGATAAGAAGACTTTTAGTTCTTCCAAACTCAAAAGTTTTTTCTCAAAAACCAATTTTTTAACCACTTCCAGTTCCACCGCAAGATTTATGTAAACCTTTAAGTCTCTTAATTTCTTTGTTTCCAAAAGAACGGTGAGTATGTGCAGAGCTTCTTGAAAATTCTCCCTCTTTAGGGCGCGAATTATAACGCTTGAATCCACAAAAAATTTAACGGTCATCGTTAAATCCCATTCTCTCCGTTTTCAAGACTAAGCTTTCCGCCGTATTTTTTCAAAAAATCCAAAGCCTGCAAGATTTTCTTTTGCTCTTCCGCCTTCTCTTGGAGAATTTTAACCGCTTCTTCTAAGTTTTTTGCCTTTATTTTTATCTCAATGTCTTCGGGAATTTCTATTATTACAACTCCCATTGGGAAAATAATTAAAAGGGAATTAAACCCCAAATCCTAACCTTTCCTTTATCCTGCTAATTACATAATAGAAAATGGGAACGTAAACGAGGGTTAGGAAAGTTCCAACCAAAAGTCCACCTATTGCAACCCAAGCCAAGGGGGCGAGCCTTTCCAGTCCGACCGCCTTTTGCATTGCTATGGGAATCAATCCCGCTATGGTTGCGAAGGCGGTCATTAAAACGGGACGGGTTCTAACCTTTACCGCCTCAACAACCGCCTTTTTGAGGTCTCCAAACTTCTTTAGATATTCCTCCGCAAAGTCAATTAGCAGAATGGCGTTTCTGATAATTATTCCCGAAACCAAAATCAGTCCCATCATAGCGGGAGCGCATCGGTGCTGTCCTCCAAAGAGCAAGAACCACATACTACCCACCGCCGCAAGGGGTATGGAGAGGATTATCGCAAAAGGCGCGGATAGGGATTCAAAGGCTACGACCAAGACCGCATAGGCAAATAGCGAACCTACCAAAAAGGCTATAGCCATTTTTGTTAAAGCTTCTTTCATCGTTCCCATTTCTCCTTTGTCAACTATATCCACCGAAGGTGGGAGTTCCTTTTTCAGCTTCGCGTTAATTTTGTGGGCTTGCTCTATTACCAACGAGGAGGGAGCGGTGTCCTTTTGAAGGGTAACGCTTATTGAATACTTAAGATTTTCTCTGGTTATTATCGGCGTGGTGGGAACTACGACTAACTTTCCCAACCGCTCAAGGGGAACCAAACCCCTTTGAGTTTTTATTAATACACCTTTTAGGTCTTCAATATCTTTTCTGTCCATTTCGGTTAGTTTAACCTTAACCGCCAAAGGAGTTTCGTTGGGAATTACAAAAGAGGAGGAAACCTTTCCGTTTATTAGGGTAGCCAATTGGTTTGCCAACTCCACCAAGGTTATTCCGTAACGGTTCATCTCTTCAAAGTTAGGGATAAATCTCACTTCCAAGTTATCGGGCGCCCACCCTATGGTAACGGAAGAAGCCCCCTTTATGTTTCGGTAGGCGTAATAAAGCTTTTCCGCATACGGATAAAGCTCTTCAAACCTATCGCCGACAATAATGGTATCAACCACACCCTTTATGGAAGAAAGGGGAGTAGCCCCTTGCGCGGTTACAGATATCTGTTTTACACCCTCTAAGGAACCTATCTTCTCCATTAAACGGTGTTCAATGTCCCACACACTCTCCTTTCGGTGGAAACGGTCTACATAAGTTAAAACTATTCGGGCTGTTTGAATATTTCCCCCACCTCCCAAGGTTATAACTCCCGGTTCCGTTCCAAAGGCGAGGTAATAGCGCTCTAAACCCTTCTTTTTCTCTTCCTCCAAGATGTTTACTATCTCTTTAGCAATCTCCCTTACTTTGTGGTAAGAATAATCCGCATCCAACCAAATTTGCCCGGTAAGAACCCCCGTATCCATAGGGGGCATGGTATCTTTTCCCAAAACGGGGATAACAAGTTTGGCGGACAACACAAATATGGAGAGGATACCCACCATGTAGAGGGGAAAAAGTTTGGGGTTTCTGACAAAGTTTTCCACTAAAGCTATGTAAAGATTTCTGAAGGGATAAACTATTACGGGAAAGATGTATTTTTCCACCCAAAGGTCTATCTTCAAAGGTTTTACCTCCCCTTTACGGAAAATCCAATAGGCGAAGAGGGGTAAGAAGGTAACCGATACAAACCAAGAGACCCAGATGGCTATTATTAGGGTGGAAACCAAGAAGTGGAAAACCTTACCCGCATACCCTCCTACAAACAGAAGGGGAAACAAAACCGCGGTAATAGCCAAAGAACCGCCCGCAACCGCAAACATAACCTCCTTAGTTCCGTTTATAACCGCCTCCGTTAGCGACTCCTTTAATTCGGTAATGTGCCGTTCTATGTTTTCTAAAACCACAACCGCGTCATCCGCCAACATTGCGAGGGCAAGAATTAATCCCGTTTCGGAAACTATGTTGAATTCAATACCGAAAAGTTTCATAATTCCGACCGAACCGACATAGACAAAGGGGATGGAAAAGATAACTCCCAGCGTTAGGCGGAAGTTTGCCAAGAAAACGAACATCACTATTAGGGTGAAAACAACCGCATCCCTTAGGACTTCCAACATATTGAAGAAAGAGGTTCGGGTAATGTTTTTCATAGAATCCGCAACTGTTACCTCTATTTCGGGAAACTCTTTTTTAAGGCGGGGAATAAAGGCTTCCACCTCCTCTATAGTTCTCAGGTAATCCCCATTTTCAAGCCTTTGAATAGCCAAGGCTACCGCTTCTTTTCCGTTGGCGAAGAAAAAGCTCTTAGGCTCCGCGTGACCTATTTTTACCTCCGCTATATCGCCCAGTTTCAAAGAAGGGGTAACCCAAAGGTTTTTCAATTTTTCCACTTCCTCCGCCTGTCCCAAAAGTTTTACCGTCAATCGGTGGGAAGGGGAAACCAAAATCCCTACGGGGATATTCCTATTGGATTGGGATATAACGGATAAAACCTCGGTGGGGGAAAGTCCGTATTTCCTCAACTTTTGGAGGTCTAACTCTACCCTAACCTCTTTTTGGTATCCGCCGAAAACATCTACATTCCTAACGTGGGGAAGCCTCAAAAGTTCATCCCTTATGCGGTTTTCCGCAATCTCCCTGATATCGGCTAAGGAAAGCCCCGAACCCTCTTTGGGGGTTAAAGCCAAAATGATAACCGGCGGGGTTGAACTATCCTTTTTGAAAACCAAAGGTTGTTCCGTTCCCGGGGGAAGGGTTACCTTCTTTATCTCGTTAATAACATCCACAACCGCTTCATTTATATCCTTTCCGTATTCAAACTCCACATCTATTGAGGAAACCCCATCGGAGGAAGTAGAGGTTATTCTCCTTACGAGGGATATTGTCTGAAGTCTTCTCTCAAGGGGTATGGTTACATATGTTGCCACCGTTTGGGCATCCGCACCGGGATATTTGGTTACAACAACCACGTGGGGTCTCTCTATATCGGGAAAGAGTTTTTTGGGAAGGGTAAAGTAACCGATAAAACCTAAAATTGCCAAAATTGCAAATATGGCAAAAACGAAATACTTTCTCCTAAAAACGAATTCAACAAAAGACATAGAAGGGTTATTTTAAGTCCGCCATTTTAAGCCTTTTAGAGGGGGAAACAAAAAGAGGATTAACGAACCAAGGCGAGGTCAAAAACTTGCTCAACATTTTCCACAAAGTGGAACTTCATCTTATCCCTTACAAACTCGGGAAGGTCTTCGGTTACCTCTTTTTCGTTTTCCTTAGGGAGGATAACCTCGTATATGCCCGCCCTTTTGGCGGCGAGGATTTTTTCCTTTATTCCACCGACGGGTAAAACTTCCCCGGTCAAGGTTATTTCCCCCGTCATAGCCAAATCGTTTCTTACGGGGGTATCGGTAAATAGGGAGCGCAGGGCTGTAGCCAGAGCAATACCGGCGGAAGGTCCATCTTTGGGTATCGCCGCTTCGGGAACATGAATATGAACATCATACTCTTCAAACACTTTGGAATCTATGCCATACTTTTCCGCGTTTGCCCTTATGTAGGAAAGGGCGGTTTGGGCGCTTTCTTTCATAACCTCTCCGAGTTTTCCGGTAAGGGTTAATTTACCCTTTCCTTTCATCTTAATGGCTTCTATGAACATAATTTCCCCACCCAATTCGGTCCAAGCCAAACCGGTAACAACTCCAACCATAGGTTTTTCCTTTTTGGAAGGCACATATCGGGGAGTTCCCAAAAATTTTCTAACCGACTCGGGTGTAATTTTAAACGGAGGTTTTTCCCCTTCTAATTTCTTAACCGCCAATTTCCTTAAAACCGCCGATATTTGGCGCTGAAGATTTCTAACTCCCGCCTCGTGGGTGTAACGCCTAATTATTTCCAAAAGGGCTTCGTCGGTGAATAAAACCTCCTCCCGTTTAAGCCCGTGTTGGGGAATAAGTTTGGGAATCAAATGTTTTTTTGCGATTTCTAATTTTTCCTCTTCCGAGTAACCCGAAAGTCTCAAGACCTCCATACGGTCTAAAAGGGGAAGGGGAATAGTATCCAACCTATTGGCGGTGCAAATAAAAATAACCTCCGAAAGGTCAAAGGGAAGGTTTATGTAATGGTCCACAAAGTTTTTGTTCTGCTCGGGGTCTAAAACCTCCAAAAGGGCGGCGGCGGGGTCTCCTTGGAAGGAAACCGCCATTTTATCTATCTCGTCCAACATTAGGACGGGATTTTTTACCCCCGCCCTTTTTATGGCTTGCATAATCTTTCCGGGCATAGCACCGACGTAGGTCCTTCTGTGTCCCCTAATTTCAGCTTCATCCCTAACGCCACCGAGGGAAATGCGGGCAAACTTCCTTCCTAAGGCTTTCGCTATTGAACGCCCCAACGAGGTTTTTCCCACACCGGGGGGACCCACAAATAGGAGAATGGGACCTTTGGTTTTACCCTTGGTTAGTTTTCTAACAGCCAAATATTCAATAATGCGCTCTTTTATTTTTTCTAGGTCGTAGTGGTCCTCATCTAGGATTTTCTTTGCCCTTTCTAGGTCGTAGATATCCCTCGTTTTTTTATTCCAAGGTAAACTTAGGACCCAATCCAGCCAGGTTCTTAAAACCCCGGCTTCGGCACTATCTGGGTGGAGCCTTTCCAACCTTTCTATTTCTTTTTCTATTTGTTCTTTAATTTCCTTCGGTAATTTTAAAGCTTCCAGCTTCTTTTTGTATTCCTCAACCTCCGGGTTCTTTCCGACACCCAGCTCCTCCTGTATGGCTTTAAGCTGATGGCGTAAGAAATACTCTTTTTGCTCCTTTTCCATCGTCTTCCTTGCTTGTTCCCTTATCTTCTGTTGGATTTCCAATAGGTTGACTTCCCTATAAAGGTATTCATAAATCTTTTTCAAACGTTGTTTTACATCGGTAGTTTGTAAAAGTTCCAAAGCTTCTTCTGTTTTGAGTTCCAGCACGGAAGCGACGAGGTCGGTAAATTTAACCGGGTCCTCTAAGCTTTTAATCAGGTAAAGCAAATCCGGTAAAACTTTTTTACCTAACGCTACGGCGTTATCCAGAAGTTCCTTTATTTCCTGCAAAAGGGCTTTATCTTCCAGGGAAAGTTCCCCAATTCGTTCTTTTAGAACTTTAACTTTTGCAGTTATTGCATCGTCAAAAAAGTAATTCAAAGCCTCACCGCGGGATAAACCTTGGACTAAAACCTTTAATCGGTTATCTTCAACGGTTGCCACCCTCAAAATCTTAGCAACCGTCCCGAATTTGGAAATATCCTTTTCGTTAATTTCCTCCTTTTCCTTATCGTATTGAACAGGTAAAAATAGCAATTTGTTCCCTTCCCATGCCCTTCTTACGGCTTCGACCGAAAAAGGTCTGCCGATAAAAAGGGGCATAACGGTATTGGGAAAAACGACCAAATCCCTAAGGGGAACGGTATTTAATAATATTTCCTCGGGAAGTTCTATTTTTTCGAAAATATTTCCTCCAATAAAAGCCATCAAACTTTTAAATATAGGGAAAGGGAAGGAAATTATTCCCCTTCTGTTAATTTCCTAAGCAGTTCTTTGACGGATATAATACCCTGTTCCTTCAATCTATAACCGTTGGCACCGCTTATAAATACTCCCTCCTCAACATCACCGAGGTATGCGGCACCTAAGCGGTCCGCTATGCAGAAACCGACCTTTTTAGCCTCCTCACCGTGGTTGCAAGGGATAACGCAATTGGAAACGCAACCTTTCCAGCCGTTGTATCCGCTGAGCAACTTCTCAATGAAAGGAGTTTTAACCACCCTGAGCGGAAACCCGACGGGGGATTTCAAAAGAATAATGTCGTCCTTCTCGGCGTTTAGGAGCAACCTTTTATAAACATCGGGAGCATCGCATTCGTGCGTAGCTATAAAGCGGGTGGCTATCTGCACACCCGCCGCTCCCATAGAGAGGAACCTATCTATGTCCTTTTTATCCCAAATACCGCCGGCAACGATGACGGGAATATCCCCCCATTTTTTGGCTTCCTCCAATACGGAGGGCAGTAGGTTTTCCAATTGATTTTCCGGCTTGAAGCAATCTTCGTATTTAAAACCTTGGTGTCCGCCGCTTAAAGGGCCTTCCAATATTACCGCATCGGGCAGTCGGTTGTATTTCTTTTTCCAAGTTTTGGCTATCAACCTTAAAGCTCTGGCGGAGGATACTATCGGAACCAGAGCCACATCGGGGTAATCTTTCGTGTATTCGGGCATTTTTAAGGGTAATCCCGCACCGGTAATAATCAGTTTTGCTCCGCCTTCGCAGGCAGCCCTTACGAGTTCTCCATAGTTGGTAACGGCGTAGAGTATATTAACACCTATAACGGCATCTTTACTTCCCGCTATATCGTATGCCATTTGCAGGATTTTTTTCAGGGCTTCGGGGGAGTTGGTATTGTGCTCCCCTATCGGTCTT
>QOAS01000060.1 GCA_003972855.1 Gammaproteobacteria bacterium
CTCATTAGGTTTATCCTTTTGCAAGGCTTCATAAAGGTTATTTAAAACTTCCAATTCCTTAGAGTGGACTTCATTCATTTTTTCAACGGGTAACTTGGATAATCCTTTAACGAGCATACCCTTCAATCTAAGGGAGTTTTGGAAATTAAGCTTTGACGGTATTCATAGAAAGATATTTCAAAAACTTGCTCGGGTTATAATGAGTTGTCTTAAAAGCTCTAACTAACGGGGGGAAAGCGGAATGGAACATGTAACCTATACCCACGTCGGTTTCGGAATTTTAGCTATGGCTATAGCATTGGGAGTTTTATACCTTTTCAAAGAGCCTAAAGCCATTCCTCAAACCGCCGGACAAGTTCTTTTAGAAGGATATTTAAATTTCGTTCGTCAATTGCTCGTGGAAAACATCGGAAAAGAAGGTTTGAAATATGTTCCTTTGGTAGCCTCTTTGGGATTGTTTATATTTTTCGGAAACCTTTTTACCCTAATCCCCGGGTTTGACTCTCCTACCGCCAACCTTAATACAACCTTGGCGTTGGGTCTTATAGTTTTCTTCTACTACAACTGGGAAGGAATAAGAAAACACGGCGTAGGTTACATCAAACACTTCTTGGGTCCCATTCCTTGGTTGGCACCTTTATTCTTCGTAATAGAGGTAATCTCCCACATAGCCAGACCCATTACCCTCGCCCTAAGGCTTTTCGCCAATATGAGGGGTGGTTCTCTAATTCTTCTCGTTATAACTTCACTCTTGCTTTCCAATTGGCTTACGACTGTTATTTCTCCCCCTATTCTGTGGTTCTTGATTTTGATAAAGATATTGGCGGTATTTATACAAACCTTTGTTTTTATGATTTTGACGGTTATCTACCTCGCCGGTGCGGTAGCGGAGGAGGCTCACTAAGATGAAAGTTCTTGCGATTTTAAATCCCGAAAACGGCTCCTGCACGGGGGTTCTTTCCCTTTTGCAAAAACTTTCCAAAGAAGGGAAAGAAATAAAGGAGATACTTTTGGTGTTGGAAAACACCTATAAGGCGGAAAAGTGGGTTATTTCCCTTTCAATGCCTATCTCCAAAGAGGAAATAGAGAAAATAAAGGAAAACTACGCGAGGAAGATAATTAGTAACTGGAACTCTTTGGGTGGAGGTGAAAACTTACCGCCCCTGAAAGTGGAAGTTTACGATGCGTCTGAAGCCCTAAAAAGGACAAATTTGGAGAATGTAGAGTTAGTGGTATTAGGCTGTCTTGAAAGTAACTCTTTATGTAAACTAATAGAGACTTTAGATAAGCCCGTTTTGGTTGTGAAAAATTAACGGAGGAGGTTTGAACAATGGATGCAACTTTGGCTAAGGCTATTTTCTTCGGATTGGTTGCGGTAGGTGCGGGTGTTGCGGTTGGTGCAGCCGCTGCGGGTGGCGGTGTCGGTTTCGGTGCTTCCGCAAGGGGTATGATGGAAGGTTTGGCGAGAAACCCCAACCTTGAAAATAAACTCAGACTTTACTTCTTCATCGGTTTGGCGTTCGCGGAAACCGCAATCCTCTACGGTTTGCTCATAGCACTCATTCTACTATTTACCGGGGTTCTCTCCGGAAAAGCCGGCTTCTAAGTCCCTTCCTCCTTTTATATCCCTTCAAACGGTGTTAAAATAAGTAACCTTTGCTAAAAACCTTTCGGGGAGGCTAAAAATGGCAACGGAAAGGATAAAGACCCATATATCCAACCTAAAGAGGAAGAGAAAAAGCGGTTTCTTGGCAAGGATGTCCACCAAAAGTGGAAGAAAAATAATAGCCCGCAGAAGGAAAAAGGGAAGAAAGCGTTTGGCTCCCTAACGGTAGAGTCCTTTTCTCTTTATATACTCCTCAACCTCCCAAGGAACCAAAAAGCTTATATCCAATCCCCTCTTTATACGGTTTCTTATTTCGGTAGAAGATATCTCCAACCTGCGGGCGGTATAGAGCTTTAAATTTTCCAACCCGAGGGTTTTTTGGGCGTATTTCTCAACCTCGTTGGGGGAAAACTTTCTTAAAACCACCACGGGGTTTAGGTAGTTTAAAAGTTCCTTTGCGCGGTGCCAGTTGTGAAGGGACAAAAAGGTGTCGTCTCCCATAAGCCAATCAACCTTTTGGAGGTTGTATTTTTCCATTAAATAAAAAACCGTCTCTATGGTATAGGATTTACCCTTTTTTTCAACTTCGTAGGTTTCAATTTCAAATTGGGAAACCCTTTGGATGGCGAGTTTGAGCATTTCAACCCTATCTCGGGGAGATGCACCGTGACCTTCCTTAAAAGGGGATAAATAGGTGGGGATAAATATCACCTTTTGGTAACCGAAGTGTTCCATAACGTCCCTTGCCAATATCAGGTGTCCTATGTGGACTGGGTCAAAGCTACCTCCGAAAAATAGCAACATGCAGAAGATTATTAAAACTTATGGAGAAAATAGCGATAGGGGCGGACCACGCGGGATTTAAACTTAAGGAGTTTGTAAAGAAACTTTTGCAAGAAAAGGGTTTTGAAGTAATAGACGTGGGAACTTACAGCGAAGAAAGGTGTCACTATCCCGAATACGCCAAAAAAGTTGCAAAAATGGTTTCCCAAGGAGAAGTTCCCCGCGGTATCCTAATTTGCGGTAGCGGAATAGGAATGTCTATAGTAGCCAACAAATTTAAAGGGGTAAGGGCGGCGCTTTGCCACAACATATATTCCGCCAAATTTTCCCGACTCCACAACGATAGCAATATCCTTTGCCTCGGAGGGAGGGTCACCGGCGAGGATTTAACCCGCGAAATAGTGGAAGTTTGGCTAAATACCCCCTTTGAAGGAGGAAGACATTCCCAAAGACTCGGGTTTATAGAGGAAATAGAGAAGGAAAACTTTAAAGGTTAATCCCTTTCTCCTTTAACATTTAAGGTTTTAAATGACAAAATCCTTCCAAAAAAGGGAGATAAAAAAGGTTGTCATCGCCAACAGGGGAGAGATAGCGGTTAGGGCAATAAGAACATGTAAGGAATTGGGGATAAAAACCGTTGCGGTATATTCGGAGGCGGATAAGGATAGCCTCCACGTTTGGTTGGCGGACGAGGCGATTTGTATAGGTCCCCCCTCTCCCCAAGAGAGTTATCTAAATATTCCCAATATTCTTTCGGTTGCGGAGATAACCGGTGCGGACGCGGTCTATCCCGGTTACGGGTTTTTGTCGGAAAATCCAAAGTTTGCGGAAATAGTTGAGGCAAACGGGCTGGTATTTATAGGACCCAAACCCCAAACTTTAAGGCTTATAGGTAACAAGGTTAAGGCAAAGCAGGTGGCAAAACAGGCGGGCGTTCCCACCGTTCCCGGTAGCTGGAGAAGGACTACCTTGGAAGAGGCTTTGGATATAGCCTATGAAATAGGTTATCCGGTGATTTTAAAAGCCGCCGCCGGAGGCGGCGGGAGGGGAATGAGGGTAGTCTATAGCGAGAAGGAGCTTAGGGAAAAATTCCCCCTCGCCCAAAGCGAAGCGAAGGTAGCTTTCGGCGACGATACGGTGTATTTAGAGAAGTTTCTTTTAAACCCCAAACACATAGAGGTTCAAATTTTGGCGGACCAACGCGGAAAAGTAGTTGCGGTGGGAGACCGAGAATGTTCCATTCAAAGAAGACACCAAAAGGTGTTGGAGGAAGCACCTTCTCCTTCCATAAGTGAAGAGGTTAGGAAGAAACTTTACGAGTCCGCGGTAAAATTCGCCCAAGCGGTGGGTTATATAGGTGCGGGAACGGTGGAATTTCTTTACGACACCCAAAGTGGGAACTTCTACTTTATTGAGATGAACGGAAGGATACAAGTAGAACACCCCGTAACGGAAATGGTAACCGGTATAGACCTCGTAAAGTGGCAGTTTTTAATAGCCATGGGTGAGGAACTGACTTTGGAAGAACCTATAAAACCCAACGGTTTTGCGCTTGAAATGAGAATAAACGCGGAAGACCCCAACACCTTTGTTCCCTCTCCGGGAAAGGTGGAAAAATTGGTTCTCCCCGGCGGTTTCGGTGTTAGGGTGGATACCCACCTCTATCAGGGTTACAAAGTTCCCCCCTACTACGATAGTCTGCTCGCCAAAATAGTGGTTTGGGCAAGCAATAGGGAGGAACTCATAAAGAGGGCTTTAAGGGTTTTAGACGAAACCATCATTGAGGGTGAAGGATTAAAGACCAACATAGAGTTTCACCGTTTTATCCTTCAAACCAAGGAGTTTAAGGAGGCAAAACACCACGTAAAACTATTGGAGGAACTCGGCTATTAATCTTCCTTCCACCTTTTGTAGATTTCCGTTTTTATCCCCAAAAGGTCAAAAATTCTTCCCACCACGAAAAGAGCCAAGTCTTTTATGTCCTTGGGTTTGTTGTAAAAGGCGGGTGAAATGACGAAGGCGACCGCACCCATCTTTTGGAGCTTTAGCATATTTTCCAAATGAATGGCATTTAAAGGCATTTCCCTAACCGCCATGACGAGGGGAATTCTCTCTTTGAGGGCTACGTCGCAAACCCTATGCACCAAATTGGAGGAAATTCCATTGGCGACCGCCCCCAAAGTTCCCACCGAGCAAGGAAGAACGACAACACCGTTGTAGCGGTTTAAAACCGACCCGCTGGCTAAAGGGGAAAAAAAATCTTGGGGAGGGTGAAACTTTACTCCTCCTTCCTCAAAGTGTTTCTTAAATTTGTTAAAGGAAATACCCAATTCGTATTCCAAAACCTTTTGACCCCTTTCGGATACTATGCAATCCACGTTAATTTTTAAAGAAATTGCCAACTCCAAAAAAGTTTGGGCATAAAGCGACCCGCTGGCACCGGTAATACAAAGCACGACCGATGGCATCTTTAAAAATCCTAAATAGTTTCTGTTAATGTAATTAACCCGATATGGTCAAGATACATCCCACCGCCATTTTGGAGGGAAATATAGAGCTTGAGGATGATGTGGAAATAGGAGCTTTTTCAATCTTAAAAGGAAATATCAAAGTGGGTAAAGGAACAAAAATAGGCAATAGGGTTTCCATATACCACAATGTTGAAATAGGTGAATATTGTGAAATCCACGACGGGTGCGTAATAGGAGATGCACCTCAACACTTAAGGGATAAAGGTGAAAACGGGAAGGTTGTTATAGGTAACAATACCGTTTTGAGGGAATACGTTACGGTAAACAGGGGAACCGATTTTGACAAAGGGGTTACGAAAATAGGAAACAACGTTTTTTTGATGGCATATTGTCATGTTGCCCACGATTGCGAGGTGCAAGATAACGTAATAATGGCTAACGCCGCCACCTTGGGCGGACACGTGGTAATTGAGCATCACGCCTTCATAGGAGGCTTGGCGGCTGTTCAGCAGTGGTGCAGGGTCGGGGCTTACGCCATGGTTGGGGGGCTTAGCGGTGTAAATAAGGACGTTCCCCCCTTTACCCGCGGAGCGGGACACCACATAGAGCTAAAGGGAATAAATACAGTGGCTTTAAAGAGAAACAATTTTTCCCGTAGCGACATTAACCTCATAAAAAAGGTTTACCGTATCCTTTTCGGGGGTAGAAAACCGCTTAGGGAGGCTTTGGAAGAGGTTTCAACCCTTTACGGGGATAATCCCCATGTGAGATACCTCGTCAGTTTTATAAAAACTTCCATAGAAAGTGGTAGAGATGTAGCTACCGATAAAACACTGCGAAAGGCTTTAGCCAAGAAAGAACACACTTCCGATGGCAAATAAAGTTCTCATATACCGACGGGGGGGATTGGGAGACACCCTTCTAACCTTTCCGCTGGCGGAAATTTTCAAACGCAAAGGTTTTGAAGTAGATTTTGTAGGAAATACTGACTACCTTAGTTTGGCTAAATTGGTAGGTTTCACCGACGGGGTTTTTTCCGAACTTCCTTCCGACCTAAGAGGATACGAAAAGATAATTCTCATCTCCGCTTATAGGTTTTTGGATTTACCCAATGTTGTTTGGGCAAGTCCCTTTCCCACCGAAAGGGTTCATATAACCCTCCACTATCTCAAAAGTTTAGGTTTGGAAAGTGAACCCTTTTCGTTGGAACTTTCTATTCCTCCCCTAAAGGGGTGGGAGGGAAGGGCTGTAATCCACCCCGGTAGCGGTTCTCCGAAAAAGAATGCACCTTTGGAGTTTTTCAAAGAACTTTACACCCTTTTGGAGAAGAAGGGATACAGCCCCCTCTTTGCGTTGGGAGAGGCGGAACACCACCTTGAGGAGGAACTTAGGGAGTTTGAAACCTACAGAGTGGAGGACTTGGTGGAATTTGCCCGACTTCTGAAGAGGGCAAAGCTTTTTATCGGAAACGATAGCGGTTTTTCCCATTTGGCGGGATACTTGGGGGTTAAAACCATTGTTCTCTTCGGTCCCACCGACCCGATGGTGTGGAAACCTTTGGGCAAACGGGTAAAGGTTGTTTACAAATCCCTTTCCTGCTCTCCGTGTTTTCCCCGAGTGTGTTCTCACAAGGAGTGCCTCAATTTTTCTTCCCAAGAGGTTGTAAAAGTTTTAGATTAACCGCTTATGGGCAGGAAAACTTTTCTCCTTTTGTTGGTTGGAGGTTTGATTCTTCTCATCGTTGGTGGTGCCTACTGGTTTACCCAAACCAAGTTGGGAACCAAGTTGGAAAAAACCCTACTGAAGGCTATGGGAGGTGAATACACCGTTTACGTGTATCCCGCGGGTGTAGACAAACCGGTAAAGGTTTACCACGGCAAGGGTTACGTATGGTTTGAACAGAGCGAAGGGGGAGATAAAACCCACACCGGTGTTGTTACCTTTAAAACGAGCGATGGGAAAATTGTCAGGATAGGAGCTTGGGGAGGCGTTGTTATAGTGGAATATAAGTGATGTTCGTTTACGGGGATTTTGACGAACCGTTTAGAAAACCGAGGGAGAAACTTGTAAGGCTTATAGGAAACACCCCTTTGGTAAAACTCGGGAATTTAAACCCCAACCCCGATGTGGAAATATGGGTAAAGCTTGAGAAGTTCAACCCCGGTGGTTCGGTAAAAGACCGTCCCGCTTTGCGGATGATAATGGACGCGATAAAAAGGGGGGAACTCACCAAGGACAAGGTAATAATAGATGCCACCAGCGGAAATACGGGAATAGCCTTGGCGATGATAGGAAGGGCTTTGGGGTTTAAAGTGGAACTGGCGATGTCGGAAGGGGTTTCGGAGGAGAGAAAACGGATTTTGGAGATATTTGGGGCAAAACTGCATTTAACCCCCGCGGAGGAGGGAACCGACGGGGCTATCCGCTTTGTAAGGGAGTTGGTAAAGAAATACCCCGAAAGGTATTACTATGTAGACCAATACAACAACCACTCCAATTGGAAAGCACACTTTTATTCAACCGGGGTGGAAATTTGGAATCAAACCGAAGGGAGAATAACCCACCTTGTTGCGGGAGCGGGAACGGGTGGCACTTTGGTAGGCACGGGAAGGAGATTAAAAATCTTTAATCCCAATGTTCAAATAGTAGGGGTTCAACCCGCAGAGGCTAAACACGGAATAGAAGGTTTAAAACACATGGAGAGTTCAATAAAACCGGGTATTTTTGATGAGACGGTTATAGACCTGATGGTTTATGTAAAGACCGCGGACGCCTACGAAATGACCCGCAAATTGGCAAAGGAAGAAGGGCTATTTTTAGGAATATCCAGCGGGGCGGCGGTTTACGCCGCGGTGGAACTTGCGAAAAAATTGGACAGAGGGGTTATAGTGGCGATAGCCCCCGACGGTGGGGAAAAATATCTCTCTTTAAATATTTGGAAATAAGACTATTCTCATATAGTTTCCTTTTGAAATTTGCCAAAAAATTTTCCATGGGTAACATTTCTCAGGAGATTTTGACCGAGCTTTATTCCATTTTGGAAAAGATTATCGGAGCGAGGAGCGTAAATCTCTTTAAGAGAAAAATAGAGGAAAAAGGTATTACCGATGTTCCTCAAATAATTTTTGAAATCGCGGGTGAGATGGGAAATCTTTTCGGACAGAGGGGAGCTTTTGCAACCCTTAGAGAGGTAGGTCGGCAAGTGGCAAAGGACTTAATGGAAAATCACCCGCGGGAAGAGTGGGAAAAAATCTTTGAAGAGGGATTAAATGTTATGGGTTTCGCCAAAGGGGTAAAGAAAGAAGAAAGTAGAGCCTGCATATGCTCCTGCATTTTCTACCCTAACTTTTTGGAAGGGAGAAATTTAAAGCCCACCGAACACCCCGTTTGTTGGATAGGTTGGGGATTTATAGAAGGTTTTATGAAGGCTTTTACCGGTGCGCTCGGTGTCCGTTTTGCGGGTAGGGATTTTGAAAATAGCCAATGTTGGTTTGAAATAATGAGAGAAATTTAACAGCGTTGGTTGTCTAAAAATTTCTTTTTTCCCTTTCCTCCGAGGTCGCAAAAGGTTTAAATTAATAATTGACCGATGGAAAACCTTGAACTAAAACTTTTGGAAGAACTCAGTAAACTTGAACAGTTTGGTTTAAAAACCCCGGTGGATGCCAAAGGTTTTTGGAAGGAATGGCAATCGGTGTTTACCAAGGTAAAACTTTCCCAAATAGCCATAAGAACACTTTTAGAAACCGAAGACTTAGATAGGGATGAGGTTATATATCTCAAACAAAAAATGAACCTTTTGAGGGATATAGAAACTTACTTGAAGGAACTTAAAGAGGTCGCTTTGCAGGTTAAGGGTTATACCTTCTTTTCCCCCGAGGAGAGCGAAGGGGAAAGCGACGGCGACGATTTGGACGACTTTCTCTTTTAATTTTCCCTTTTGATGTTCAAAATAAAGGAGAAACCCGAAGATTTTTTCGTAAAGGAAATAATAGATATCCCACTGGGGGATAGCGGAGAATATGCCTACTACAAACTCCGTAAGGTGGACAGAAATACCATAGACATCGTTAGGGAGCTGGCAAAACGCTTTAGTTTGCCCGTGAAAAATATAACCTTTGCGGGTTTAAAGGATAAAAATGCGGTTACGGAACAATACTTGGCTATAAAAGGTTTAAAAAAAATTCCCAAGGAGGTTGAAGGGAAAAACTACAAACTTTCCTTGGTCGGTTTTAGCGACCAACCTTTGGAGTTGGGAAATTTTAAGGGAAACTACTTTGAGATAGTCGTAAGGAATGTATCCAAAGGTGAAAGAATAAACGCGGAACGGAATTTGGAGTTTATTCAAAAATACGGCTTTGCCAACTATTTCGGCGAACAAAGGTTTGGTTCGGTAAAAAATGCCAAAGAGTTTATAGTCAAACATCTACTCGCCCATAAATACGAAGAAGCCCTTCGGGAATATTTGCTCTCTTACAGCGATTGGAGAATGAAGAGGAGGCTCAAAAAACTCTGGGGAAACTGGAAGGAATACCTAAAGGCTATGCCTAAGCAGGCAATTTACGAGAGAAAAATAGTTGAGGAACTGGCAAAGGGAGTTTCCTACAAACAATCCTTTTTAGCTTTGCCCAAAAACATCCGTCTAATGTTTGCCTTTACCTATCAAAGTTACCTCTGGAATAGATTTCTTTACCGATTTATAGTCCGTTACTTTTCCTTTTGCGAAGTTTCTCAAGGCATAAAGGATTGGACTTACGCCTTCTACACCCGTATGAACGACACCATTTTTGAAAAGGTAAAAAACTTGGAAATTCCCTATTTGGGTAAGGAATACAAACCTTCCGACCCCAAGGTGGCAAAAATAATAGAGGAGATACTTTCGGAGGAAGGTATTTCCGAGGAAACCTTAAACCAAGAGAGGATAGGAATAAAGCTCTTTACCGACGGAGTTAGAAAGGCTATCGCAATTCCCAAAGATTTGAAAATGGAAAGGGTTTCAAGAAGTGCGGTAAAGGTTTCCTTTACTCTACCACCCGGCAGTTACGCAACGGTTCTGCTAAGGAAACTATTTTTGTGCCAACGCGTCCAGTAGAACTTTGGCAAACCGCTCCATAGCCATAGCCCTTGACCCTTTTATCAAATACACCGTCCCCCCTTGGGGGTGTTTTCTTTTCAAGAATTCCTCCAGTTGCTTGGCAGATTGAAAGTGAAAACACCTTTTGGTTACCTTTTTGCAAGTAAACTCGGTGAGTTTGCCGTAAAGGTAAACCTCATTTAGCGGAAGGGTATTTATAAATTCTCCCAAACTCTCGTGGTGCAAAATCTCTTCCTCTCCCAATTCTAACATATCCCCCAAAATGGCTATTCGCTTTTTATAACCCTCAACTTCGCTTAATGTTTCCAAGGCAAGTCTTACCGAAAGGGGATTGGCATTGTAAAAGTCCGCAATAATCAGGAAATCCCCTCCCAAAACGGGTTGCATTCTCCCCCATTCACCTCTAAAGGTTTCAAAGAGATTGGAAAACCCCTTTGGGTTAAAATCCAACAGCTTTAAAACAGCCACCGCGGTTTCAACCGCCTTTACTATCCCCTTTCCCAAAAGGGGAACGGTTACCCTAAATTCGGGAAACTCTATAAGCGTTTTTCCCTCCTTTAAAAACCTATAGGAGGTTACCTTTATTCCGTTCTCTCCGAAGGTTAGAAATCTTTTGTCCTCCAAAAGGGTTTTGTAGCACTTTAGTAACGCCGAAGGTAGAACCGTCTTTTTTACACCTCTTGGTAGAAATATTTCCCCCTTTGCACACAAAAGGTTTTCAAAATTTCGCAAACCCTCAAGATGGGAGGGGGAAACGGAGGTTAAAACCGCAAAGGTCGGTCTCAAGATTTCGGTCAGCTCCTTTATATTTCCCCTTCGGTCGGTTCCGACCTCAAAAACCCAAAAGTCCGCATTGGGGTCTGCGTTGGCTAAAGAGAGGGGTAACCCTATTTGGGAATTTAAGTTTCCCGGGGTTTTGTAAACGGAAAAGAAGCCCCCGAGCAGGTGGGCTATTAGTTCCTTGGTGGTTGTTTTTCCCGCGGAACCGGTTACCGCTATAATCTCCTTTCCCCTAAATTGGTTTCTTTTAAATACCGCCAACCTCTTTAGGGCTTGGTAGGTATTTTCCACCTCTATGGCAAAAGCCTTTTGGGTTAAAACCTTTAACCTCTGCGGTGAAACTTTATTCTTTTCAAACAAAAAACCTATAGCACCTTTGGAAACCGCCTCCCCTATAAAAGAATGTCCGTCAAATCTACTCCCCTTTAGGGGAATAAAAACTTCTCCCCCTTTGAGTTTTCTCGT
The DNA here is from genome assembly GCA_003972855.1 of Gammaproteobacteria bacterium. GTDB lineage: Bacteria > Aquificota > Aquificia > Aquificales > QOAS01 > QOAS01. The sequence goes on from QOAS01000060.1 coordinate 11,201, forward strand.
ATCTATTTCCAAGTTTCTCACCAACCTCGGAAGTCCGTAATGCTTTCCCCCAATAACCTTTGCCAGCAAAGTGCTAAGCATTTTTTAATCTTCTTCGGGGGGTTTTAGGTTTTCTAAATACTCTTTCTTGCAGTCTTTCATAATCAGCACCCATTGGGCTAATCTTTCACCCAACCTTATGCAGGCATTCTTTTCCTCCTCACTTCTGGGTTCTCCCGCAACCACAGCCCCGTAGTGGAGGGTAAATTTCTTTCCCACATAGTCGGTTACCCCGAAAACGAGAAATCCGTAATTTATCAACATCATCAGGATGTTTTGGCACGCTATTTCGTTTCCGCCACCCCACCCGCCGGAGGAGGAAAAGGCACAGGCTATTTTTCCGTCAATCTCACCCCAAAGGTCTTCGCTAATTTCGTCAAAGAACTTCTTTAGTCTCCAAGACATTCCACCCAAATAGGTGGGACTTCCGACCGCTATACCGTCCGCCCAAAGGATATCCTCTTTGGTGGCATCTTTCACATGTTTAACCCTCACCTCTACGGGAAACTTCTTTGCACCTTCCGCCACGAGGTGAGCCATTTTTTCGGTGTTTCCGGTTTGCGAATCGTAAATAACCAAAATTTTTCCCATAAAGGAAAAGTCTAAAAAAAGGAAACTTTAAAGGTTTTTAACAGCATCCCACACCCTGAATGCGGTTAAAACGGTCTGCAACTTCGGGTGGACTTCGGAGTTAAAGAAAATATCCACCTCCGTAAGGGCAAGGATATTCTTATCCCCGTTCCTCCTTTCGGGAAGGACATAAAAGGGATTCCTCTTAAAGGTCTTTTCCCATAGAATTCCTTTTTTGGTCTTTTTGACATCTTCCCCTTTTTGGTATTGGATGAGATGTATAACACTCAAAAGGTTTGCCAATTCATTCTTTTCCTCCTCTTGGAGGAACAACTTTTCGGGATGAACTCCTTCAAAGAGTCGGTGGTTGGGAACGGAGTAAATAAACGCGTGGTGAAACAGTGTTTTTTCTACACTTTCCGCCTTACCCTCCTCCATGGAAAAGAGCGGAATTATTGCAAATTTCGGTGTTATAAATGGAAAAGCCCCGCTTCGCGGGGTTATTTTCTCAATGTTTTTAAATAGATTTACCGCTATTATCCCCCTCTTTTCTTCCCCTTTTTTGTCGGTTTTAACAATTAAACCTTCCTTTTTCAAAAACTCTTTAATTCTCCTTTTGAAGTTGCTAAGCTCGGGGGTGTAAACTATTCCAAAACTTGAGAAAACCAACCTTAAAGGTAATTTGATTTCTTCCCCAACCTCCGCAAGTAGGTCGGAGAAATATAGTTCCCTTAAAAAGTCCTCCTTTGTAGACAAACCCCTGTATATGGGTAAGGGCGGAATTAAATAAACCTTCTCCACTCCGAGTTTCTTTAAAGTTTTTAGAAATTCACCCAAAATGGTTTTGTAATCTTCCAACTCCCCTTTGCGGTCTCCCTCTATAAAACTGTAGGTTCCGCTAAAGGTTTTCCTAAATACCTTGACCACTTTGGAGGTATTAAATAAATCCTTCCCCTTAATCGGGTCAAAAATGTAAGCTTCTCCCAAAACTGTTTTTAAGTTTTTGTCCACCTTTGTGGGGTTGGACAAAGCCAAAACTACCACCTTTTGGTCCAAGTTTAAACCTTCAACCAGGGTAAATTGGAGTAGAGGGAGGTTAAGCCGTTTTTGACCTTATTATTTACTAACAGCCGGGTATTCAAAAGGTTGTTTACGGCTCTATAGAGATTTTTATTTCTTTCCTTTGTAAAGGGTTCCTTTTTAACAACATTCTTCCAATTAAAGTTTTGAACCACCGCAACTTTGTCGGAGTTTATCGCAAAAACCGAAGCGCCTACAAGTGCATAAAGTAAATTTCTATATTTGTCTATCGTTTTATCATCAATGAAGGAGTGGGGTAAGGAAAAACCCATTAAAACCCCCTCGCTTCGCGAGGCTATTAGTAAAGTTAAGAGGAGAAAACTTAAAACAAAACCGAATTTAAAAGTCTGCCTTTCGCTGGGTTGTCGTTCATCCGATAACTCCGCGGTTAAAGTGAAGAACCCCTTTAGGTCTTTTGTAGGCTTTAACCTTTCCAACTTAGGTGAAATTTCTCTATCCAAATCCAACAGATGGTTTTGAACGGAATTTTTTACCCTGAAGATGTATTCAAAGTTTTCCAACTCCTCCCTGTGGGACAAAATTTTTAAAAGTCCCCTATATATGTGGGTTTTGGACGGTTTTTCTCCCCCCGAAAGAAGCTTTTTTATAGTTTCCGCCAAGGAATGGAAATCCACTGCAACAAAAAGCTCTACCCCGTTGGAGGGTAAAACCTCGTTGGTAAACTCCTTTAATAGGTTTTTGGCTATATATTCATAAAGTTCCTCAAAACGAGCCTTATTTTCTTCCAACACTTTGAGAAGATTTTCAATTTCATTCCCGATTTGGGTTAGAAATTCCCTATCCTCTTCGCCGAAAGTTTTTTCGTCTTGTCTTCTGGCAAGCCAATTGGAGACTATAACATCCACCTGTTCGTAGTAGCTATAAAACCTCTCAAGGGTTTCTATATCAGCTTTGCCGTAATAGAAAAGTGCCTTTATAAAACCTTTTAGGTAGGAGGGGAGTTTTTTAACCGCGTCGGTTCTCAATTCTTCTATAGCCTTATCCAAATTCCTAACTATTTCCTTAAAAAGTATTCCTTGAACGATAAAGTAATCCGCACGGGTTTTTATATCAGGTAATTTGACAAACTTGGGTTTTAACAAGTGGTTTTCTATAGCCCCCTCCGCAATATCGTTAATTTTCATTTTGTAGGTGTAAAGGAAGTATCTAAAGTCTTTCTCAACCTCATAATCGGTAATCTTGTCCCAAAACTCAAACCCTACGGGGATAGCCTCTACGATTGTATTCCCTAAATCGGGATTATTTTCGTAAATTTCCCCCAAGAGGTTTAAGTTTTCTTCAATAACCCTTAAAGGTTCCAATAAATTTTTGTCTTCAATCCTTCTTTTGGCAAATTCCATTAAATCCCTAAAGTGTTCCGCTTCTATTCTACTCCTCACGGAGGAATCTATTGCGTCAAACAGATTTTCAACAATTTCTATTATGTTTTTTCTCTTTTCCTCCCATTTATTGTCAAAATCTTTACTAACTATTCCAAGTTCTTTTAAGTAATCGTCAACATTACTTTCCCATTTTTGAGCTACTAAATCCTTTAGAGTTTCCTCAACCGATTCAATTTTTCCCCCGAAAAGGGATTCCTTTAGATTTTTAAACTCCTCCAAGTGGGAAGTTTTTTCCAATTCAAACACCAATAGGTATGTCAAAAAGTAAGGGTCAGACTCGTTGGGTTTTTCCGTTTTATCTTTTATCCTCAAAGAGGCTATTCGGGTGTAGTAGGTTGTATCTTCCTCTACAAGTTCATCAAAGAATTTGAAATTCCTTTCCCACGCTTCCTTTACTTCATCTTCGGTATAACCTTCCGCCTTTAGCCGTTTTTTAAACAGTTCAAAATTCTGTTTTAGATATTCCCTTAAAGACTCTCTAAAGCTTTTTAAGTCTATATTCGGTGAAATTTCTTTAGAAAGCTTTCTGATTTCCGCCAATTGCTCTTCGGTAAAAATTTCAAAGAACTTCTTACAATCGGAAGGTTTTCCGTTAAAAATTTCGGATATTTTTGGAAATCTTTTCTCAAGCTCTATCGCCACCTCCTTGGCGAAATTGAAAACATCTTTACCGTTCCTAAAAGAGGGTTGTTTTTTTAGCTTTTTCGTAAACAGTTCCATAAATTTTCTAAAAACTTCATCTTTTAATGTTAGACACCTTTGGGATTCCTCCCTAAGTTGGTAAATCATATTAAAATTATTAGCAAAACAAATGAGTTTAGTAAACGGCAAACTAAACGGAGATGGACTTTATTACCTCCTTTTAGAGTTAAATCCCAAGATAAACTTTGAAGGGGTTATTTTGGACTTTGAAACCACCGACTACGACCCACGAAAGGGTGAAATAGTTTGCGGGGGGTTTGTCTACGGAAAAACCGCAATTGTGCTTTTGAGAACCAAAAAACTCAGTAAGGAGGATTTTTATCCTAAAGTTTTGCATTTTTTGACAAAGTAAGACTCAAGTTGGTAAAAAAAGGTTCAAGAGGAAGTTACCAAGGAGGTAGAGGGATGCTGAACGAAGCAAAGTATTACTCTTTTCTTAATATTTTCCTACAACCT
>QOAS01000099.1 GCA_003972855.1 Gammaproteobacteria bacterium
AGTGTCTCTTGGGAGTCTCATACTCTACATGGGTGATGTTAATGGTAATTCCCCTTTCCTTTTCTTCGGGAGCTTTATCTATTTGCTCATAGGAGAGACATTGGGCTTTTCCGCCGGGCATATCTCCAGCGGCGAGAACGCAAGTGATTGCGGAGGTCAAGGTAGATTTCCCGTGGTCTACGTGTCCTATGGTTCCTACGTTTACGTGTTCCTTCTCCCTTACAAATTTCTCTTTTGCCATACTAATGTGCCTCCTTCAATTTTTAAACGCAAAAGGTATATTTTAGCTAAAAAAGGGCTTAAGATTCAAATGATTAGGGAACTAAAGGGAATTGAAACACCTTTAAGTGTCTATTCTAAAATTAATTACTTTGTAGTAAGTTTAGCAACAACCTCCTTAGCCCAACGACCTATGGAACCCGCACCCAAAAATACAACCACCTTGGGTTGTTCATCTTTGAGTAAGAACCTCAAAAGGTTTTCAATCTCTTTTTCGTCAGCCCCGTACAGGGATGAACTATCCCTTGCCAACCTTTCGGCGTTTACGGTGGAAATGGGTTCTTCACCCGCGGGATATATTTCGGTAACAATTCCTTTGAAAGGTTTTAAAACCTTAATAAAGTCCTCCCAAAGGTAAAAAGTTCTGGTATAACGGTGGGGTTGGAATACAAAAATTATCTCCCTATTAGGATAAAATTCCTTCAGGGCTTTAAAAACCGCCTCTATTTCCTTAGGATGGTGGGCGTAATCCTCGTAAAAAATAACCCTTTCGGTTTTTGTCAAAAGTTCCAATCTCCTCTCCGCATTCTTAAATTCCGCAAGGGCTTCCTTTATAACCTCGGAAGGGATACCGCTTTCCATTGCAACCGCAACGGAAGCGAGGGCGTTATAAATGTTGTGCCTTCCAAAGAGGTGAATCTTCAAGTCTTTCAAAACCCCCTTCGGTGTTTCAACCGAAAATAAATATCCATCGGAAGTTCTTCTAATATCCCTTCCCCTGTAGTCCGCAGGGTAGTTGATACCGTAAGAAACCACTTTGCGGTTTATTTTCGGAAAAATTTCCCTAACGGAGATGTCGTCTATATTTACGACGGAAAAACCGTAAAAGGGAACTTTATTTACAAATTCCAAAAATGAGTTTTTTATATTTTCAAAACTGCGGTAGTAGTCCAAATGCTCCTTATCTATGTTGGTTACAACCGCAATCACGGGAGAAAGTTTTAAAAAACTGCCGTCGCTTTCATCCGCTTCCGCTATCAGGATTTCCCCCTTTCCCAAACGGGCATTTTGACAGCTAAATAGGTGGAGTTTCCCCCCTATTATTACGGTGGGGTCCAAACCCGCCTTGTAGAAGATGTGGGCTATCATTGAGGTGGTTGTAGTTTTTCCGTGACTCCCGCTTACCGCTATACCTTCCTTTACCCTCATAAATTCCGCCAACATTTCCCCCCGCGGGATTACGGGGATTCCCCTTCTCTTTGCCTCCAAAATTTCGGGATTTTTTTCGGGATTCACCGCGGAAGAGTAAACCAATACATCCACACTGGCAGGAAGATTTTCACGGCGGTGACCTATAAAGATTTTTGCCCCTTTTTCCCTTAAAATTCGGATGTTTTTATTTTCGTTGATATCGCTTCCGCTGACTTTATAGCCCATATCCAGCAAAATGTGGGCTATTCCTGACATTCCTATACCGCCTATTCCTACCAAGTGAAAATGCCTTATTTTTTCTTTAAACATACCTTCAATTGATATTTTGCAATTTTCAACCGCAAGTGTATAAAATTCTTCTATTGAATTTCGCCATGGCAAAAAGGAAGGTAAATATCTTTGGAAGATACATTTTTTACACTAACCTATCCATTTTTTCATTAATTTTTTTAGTTCCTATAGGTTCTTATATTATTACCGGTGAAAAAAGTTACTTATCATTTACCCATTTTGCCCTTGCGGGAATAGTTGGTTTAGCCCAAGTTTTGGTAAATAGAGTTTTCAGAAGAAATTTTCAAGATTATTGGGAATTAATAAAAAATTCCTTACTCCAGCTCAGTGAGACTTTAAAAAAAGTAAAAACTTTGAAAGATGTAAAGATTTTTAAAAAAGAAAAGGAAGAATTACTAAAACCTTTGTTGGAGGAAGAAAGTTTTTCAACTTTAGGAGAAAGCTTAAAAGATTTGCTGGATGAGGTTTCAAACACAATTGAAATAAAACTTTTTAAGGACGAAATCATAAGGAGAATGACAACTACCCTTGATACTAAGAAACTATCTACCATATTTGCGAGCAACATTATCCGTTATTTCAATATCCCCGGCGTTGCCATATATCTTAAAAGTCTCCGTGGGGAAACCTTTGAGCTTAAACTTAACAAGGGATTTGGGGAAATTAATCCCGTTTTGGGTGAAGGTTTTATAGAGAAAATAACTTCCGTAGATAGCATTTTGACCGAAGAAAAATTAGACTACAAAATAGACTTAGGTCTTTGCCAAGTAAATGCGGAAAAGCTTTTAGTTCACAAATTGATACCCCGAAGGAATAAACTTGTAGGTTTCATTATTTTTGGAACCTATAGGAATTTCTCACCCGAAGAGGAAAAATTATTAAAAAACTTTCTATTGGAATTAGAACCGACCATTTCACTAATTTTTGAAAATGCATTGGAACACGAAAGGAGTGTAACCTTAGCAAGCTTTGACCCCTTAACGGGAGCCTACAACCGTAGAGAAGGACTTAAATTGGTAAAACAACTTTTGAGAAAAAATAGTTTTGAAGATAAAAATGCGTGTGTTTTAGTCTTAGATATTGACTACTTTAAGAAATTTAACGACACTTACGGACACGAAGCGGGAGATATAGTCCTAAAAGAGGTTGTAAAAATTATTAGAAACAGCATAAGGAACGACGATATTATAGTCCGTTGGGGTGGAGAGGAATTTTTAATCCTCCTAAATGGTATTCCCGTGGAAAAGGCGGGTGAAGTGGCGGAACGTATAAGGGGAAATATAGCCCAAACCCTAATAGAGTTACCCGATGGTAAAAAAATAAAAGTTACGGTTAGTATCGGTGTTGCCTGTGCGGAAGAAGAAGGAACCTATTCCTTTGATGAACTTTTCGTTGTTGCGGATAAAAGACTTTACAAAGCCAAAAGGGAAGGAAGAAATAGGGTGGTTACCTCTTAATTGCTTTTTCATTATCCTAAAAATTAGATAATGAAAATAGGAGTCATAGGAACGGGGTATGTCGGATTAATACAGGCGGTAGGACTCGCCCATTTGGGTTTTAAAGTTGTAGCTTACGACATAGACAGTTCCAAAATAGAAATTCTAAAGAAGGGAACACCTCCCATTTACGAAAAAGGTTTAAAGGAGTTACTTCACCAAAATAGGGAAAGGATAATTTTTACCTCTTCGGTTGAGGACTTAAAAGGTAGCGAGGTAGTCTTTGTCTGCGTTGGAACCCCTCAAGATGCCAAAGGTAAGGCAAATTTAAACTTTGTTTTTTCAGCGATAGAAAGTTTAAAACCTCTTTTGACGGGTAAGGAGATAGTGGTCTTAAAGTCTACAGTACCCGTTGGAACAAACCGCAAAGTTCAAAAATTTGTAGGAAATAAGGCTTTTGTGGTATCCAATCCCGAGTTTTTAAGGGAAGGAATAGCGGTGGACGATTTTTTCAATCCCGAAAGGGTTGTTTTGGGTTTTGGAGAAAACCACCCCAAATGGGTTATGGAAAAAATGCTAAAAATCTACGAGTATTTCCTCAAAAAGGAAGTTCCTTTTGTGGTTACCAACTGGGAAAGTGCGGAACTTATAAAGTATGCGAGCAACACCTTTTTGGCTATGAAAATCTCCTTTATTAACGAACTTGCCCGTCTATCCGAAAAGGTTGGAGCGGATATAAAAGACGTGGCTAAAGGAATGGGTTTAGACTCCCGCATAGGGAATAAGTTTTTAAATGCGGGTATCGGTTGGGGGGGGAGTTGTTTTCCCAAAGATGTTTCCGCCCTTATATGGCAATTTAAGGAATGGGAAATAGAACCTAAACTCCCCAAGGCTACCAAAGAGATTAACGAGGAACAAATTCTGTGGTTCTTAAACAAGATAAGAAAACACTACGGAGGGAATTTAAGCGGAACATTTGCCCTATTGGGGTTGGCTTTTAAACCCTACACCGACGACCTTAGGGAAAGTCCATCTTTGAAGTTAGCGGAAATGCTTATAGAGGAGGGAGCCTTTGTAAAAGGTTACGATTACATTGAAGGTGCAAGGAAAAATGTAAAAAAACTGGTGGAGGTAAAAACTTCAACGCGATACTCCTACGGACTTATAGTGTGCGATGAACTAAAAACTGCAGTTGAAGGCGTAGACGGGGTAATAATAGCGGTTGAATACAAGGAGTGGAACCGCGAAAACTGGAAGGAAATTTCCAAATTGGTAAGGAATAAAGCACTCTTTGACGGAAGGAATATTTTGAAAGAGGAACTTATTAGGGAACTCATTAAAGATGGTTGGCACTACGAGGGTGTGGGGGTAAAACCCAAATGACCCGAAGGGAATTTTTGAAATTAACCCTCCTTTTGGGGGTTTTCGGTTTCTTACCTTTTCCATTTCGGTTAAAGTCGCTTCCCTCTAAGCGGGAGTTGGGAAAATACAAACCCAAAGGAAGGATTTTAAAGTTTTACCCTCCTTTTGCGGAAGTTACATCCCACCTGAATACCGCCAAAGGTGTAAGCCCGAAAAATAGTTTGCCCACCCTTAGGGTGTAGCCGTAAATTGCAACAACCTTTGTTCCCTCTTCTATTCTCCCGCAGGTGTTTACCGATACTTTTCCACTCGCGAGGTGGTTAAAGGTTAGATACCTCTTTCGGTTTACCAGCACGCGGTTACCCTCTACATAAACCTCGGTGGAACAAAAGGATAGGTAAAACCTTCCGCTGTTTAGGGAACTAAAAACATCTTCCCCAAAAGTTTTATTTTGCAAGATATAGAAACTCCATTTGTAGTGGGGAATTGAAAAAAACTTTTTGGGTTTTTCCCAAAATGAAAGCTTAACATGGTGGTCCAAACCTCCTATTATTTTCAGTTCACCCTTGGTTCTCTTTAGATAAACCTCCACCCACCGATTTAGGGGTATAAGTTTAGGAAAAAAGTTTAACGCTTTAAGTTTTAAGAAGGGGTATAAAACTAACGAACGCAAGAAAAAGTAAAGCTTCAAGGGAAATTTTGAGCCTTGCAATACATCTTTAAGGTCTACGAGTTCGTAGAAAAAGTGGCTCTCATACAGGTTTTTAAAGCGGTATAAAGCTTTTTTCTCGTTATTGGGATGGGCTATTACGGTATATTTACCTTCCGCCAGTTTCAAAAGTCTTCCGTATTTCTCATCTTGGTATTCCCACCCGAAAACGAGCCTATCCGAAGGGGGAAAAAATCCCTTTAAATCCTCCCTATCGTGGTCGGTTATAAAGACTTTATCCACCCCAAGGGTTTGGGCAACCTTTTTAACCTCCTCGGGTTTGCCGAGGCTATCGTAGGAAAAAAGGGTGTGAACGTGAACCACAAAACTTTTTTGGTTTACCTTTCTAAACTTCCCCCTTAATTTGCAGTTTTTAACCTTTAAAACCTTTATGGGATAAAACTCAAAAAAAACGACCGTTAAAAGTCCTACGGAAATTAGTATTTCCACAAACATTGAGAGAAATTAATACTAAGGCGGTTATGCTTAAACTCTTATGGTGGCTTCCCTTTTATCCTTATCCCGTTTTATATTCGCCTTTTTAATATTTTACGAAATTTTATATCAAGAAAACTATTACTTTGCTTCCTTTTTAATAATACTTGCCTCTCTTAGCGATTTTTTGGACGGTTTTGTAGCCCGTCATTTTGAGCGGGAAACCCCAGTGGGCGCCCAATTAGACCACATAAGCGACAAAGTTTTCGTTCTTTTGGTTTTAGTAGCCTTTTTCTCCAAGAGTAGGGTTGAGCCGATTCAACTTTCCCTAATAGCGTTTAGGGAAATCGGTATAACTTTCCTAAGGTTCTACGGTTTTGCGGGACCCGTAAATGTATTGGGAAAACTCAAAACGGTTACGGAATTTTTGGCATTGTTCCTGCTGTGTTTCCATCCCCTTTTGGGAAACCTATTTCTGTGGTTTGCCATATTTTTAGCCTACATTTCCGCATTCTTTTATCTTAGAAGACCCGTAAAGGTCCAATTCTAAATACCTTATAACCCCTTATGGAGCATTCTTCCCTTTTGACCCAAATAGTTTTGGCATATCTGCTGATACTCTCGGTGGTTTTGTTTGATTTTAAAAACCGCATAGGGGTTTGGAAAGAACTTTTGCCAACCTCTGTTTCTTCGTTTATTCAACTGCTACTTATTGCGGTCGTAATTCTCTACCTACTAAAGGTGGAAAATGTATGGCTTACGCTACCCCTCATTTTGGTTATGACTTTTAATGCCTCTTTTATAGCGTCAAGGAGATTTAAACTATCCGCTTACCCAAAGTTGGGAGTTTTTATAGCCTCTCTTGTAGCCATAGCGGTTGTAAACTACTTTTTGCTCGTAACCTATGCGGTTTTAAAAATTTTGAAACTTGACCCCCAACAAATTGTGCCTTTTGCGGGTTTGCTCCTCGCCGCGGGAATGCGCTCGGTATCCCTATTCTCCCAATACCTAAAGGATTTAATCACCGCGGAAAAAGATATTCTTGAAGGGATGTTTGCCTTGGCTTCTCCACCCGCCAAGGTGAGGGGGTATCTCCTTAAAAAGGCAATTCCCCTTACCACGGTGGTTATAAGGGATATGCTCAAAGCTGCGGGTATAGTTCACATTCCCGGCGTGATGGTAGGTCTGCTTTTGGCGGGAACGCCCCCATTGGTTGCGGCAACGATGCAATTTTTGGTTTTGGCTTCAATGCTCTTTTCTATGTTTTTTACCCCGATAATTTTCTTTACCCTGCTAACCAAATTGGAAGGAATATATTTGGAAAAAGGAAGAACTACTTAAGGATTTCGTATTCCCATTCAACCTTCGCGGTTGTTTTTAACATTGCGGAAACCGAGCAATACTTTTCCATTGAAAGTTTTATAGCCTGCTCAACCGCCTTTTCGGGAATATCCCCTTTAAAAATGTAACGAACCTTTATATGGGTGTAAACCTTAGGGTGTTCCTCCCTTCTGATGCCTTCCACTTCTACGGAGAAATCTTCAACCTTAACCCTCTTTTTGTTGAGAATGGAGAGAACATCTATTGCGGTGCATCCCCCCAAGGACATAAGCAGAAGCTCCATAGGGGAGGGATATTCCCCGTCCCCAAAAGGGGGTTTTCCATCCATTGCGATTTTCCTACCCTCGGAGTTTAAACCCTCAAACTTAAACCTTTCAAGGTGTTTTACGGAAACCTTAACCGGTTTTGGGGTTTGTTTTAACTCCTTCATGGGAAATCTCTATTATTCCCAAAAACTCATATAGTTCTGGAAAACCTTCTTTCCTTTCTCCGTTTGGTGTATATGTCAAAAACCATACAAATGTTCCTAATTAAAAGCCTACCGAGGGGGGTAACCTTAATTCCATCGCTTGAGAGGATAAGCAGTCCATCCTCCTCCATAGGTTTGAGTTCTTCAAGTTCACTTTCAAAGTAGGTATCAAAATCTATACCGAATTTGGTTTCAATTTGTCCTTTATCCAGACGGAAGTTGCAAATTAGTTCGGTTATAACCTCCCTGCGAATTAGGTCGTCGCGGTTTAATTCTATCCCTCTAAAGGTGGGTAAAACTCCCTCGTCCAAAGCGAAATAGTAGGGACGAATGGTCTTGTAGTTTTGTCCGTAATACCTTTCAAGCATAGAAATGGAAGTCATTCCTATCCCTATTAGGTCTACCCCTTTTTTAGTGGTGTAACCTTGAAAGTTTCTCCAGAGTTTGCCCTCCTTTTGGGCTAAAACCAATTCGTCGGTGGGTTTGGCAAAGTGGTCCATCCCTATGTAGACATATCCCGCGGAGGTAAATTCCTCTATCGCTATCTTTAACATTTCCAATTTTTGGCGGGGCTGGGGAAGGGTTTTGGGGTCTATCCTCCTTTGGAGGGGTTTGAGCCAAGGCACATAGGCGAAGTTGTAAACCGCAACCCTATCGGGGTTTAATGCAATGGTTTTCCTAACGGTGTCCCTAAAACTTTCGGGCGTTTGATGGGGAAGTCCATAAATTAGGTCAATGTTTACGGAGCTAAACCCTAACTCACGGATTTGGGAAATAACCCTCTCCATTAAAGTGAAAGGTTGAATTCGGTTTACCGCCTTTTGGACTGCGGGATTAAAGTCTTGAACTCCCGCGGATATGCGGTTAAATCCCAAATCCCTATAAAGTTTGAGGTATTCAAAATCCACACTGCGGGGGTCTATTTCAACCGAAATTTCCGCATTGGGGGAAATATTAAAGTTTTCCCTTATAAGGTCAAAAAGCCACTTCGTTTGTTCCTTCGTAAGGTAGTTGGGCGTTCCACCACCCCAGTGGAGTTGAACCACCTCTCGGGAGAAATCCAAATACCGCTTTAGGAGGTTAATTTCTTTCTCCAACCTCTCAAGGTAGGGAACTTCCCTTCCCCTTATGCGGTTTATAACGACGTTGCACCCGCAAAACCAACAGGCGTTCTCGCAAAAGGGAATATGAAAGTAAAGCGAAAGGGGATTGGCTTTTCCGTTGCTCTCCAAAAGGTGTTTTATAAAGTAATCCCTACCGAATTTGGGGTCAAATTCCGTTGCGGGAGGATAGGAAGTGTAACGGGGTCCCGGCTTGTCGTATTTTTTTATAAGTTCCTCGGAAAAAATTACATCCATTTGGGGGAAAATATTAGCCCCAAAGGGGGAAAGGTTAAAAGGAGAAATTTAAGGAAAATACACCGAAACCACCTTTTATACGGGTATTGGCGGAAACATCGCTCACGTTATCCACCCTGTATTTTTGGTAGCGATAGCCCGCATCAAGGGAAACGCCAAAGGTTTTTGTAAATTTGTAGCCAACTCCTATCGCACCCACAAGGTCGTAAAAGTAATTGTTTCCTCCCGCGGTAACCCCTTTACCTTCAACGTAAGCCTTTAGAAACTTGAATTGTGAACCCAATTTTGCGTAGAAATAAGGTAAAGGAATTACCGCAGATTTGGAATCGCTATTGCCGGTTGTTAAACTCGTTACCCTACCTTTAAAGTCAATAATTTTTGCACCCAAACCCCAAGAGGCGGTTAAAAATCTCTTCCTTAGGGGGGTATAGTAAAAGGTCAAGTCCCACTGGTTGAACCTAAACTTTGTATAAACCGTATCGGTTGCATTGACGGTTATAGCTCCAAAGGTAAAAGTTTTACTTGCAGTTCCCACTCCCGAACTTTTTACATCCAAATAGGAAATCCTTATATCGGGTAAAGGTAGAATTCCCAACTTCGCCTTATGGCGTATATCTATAAATGCGGTTCCCCTTACTGAAGTCCACCGCCGAACTCTATCTGTAATGCAAAAGAGGTGCTACAAAGGATTAAAGGGAGAAAAACCTTTGTCAACTTATTCATAGGGTTGAATTATAAGGAAGGAAACTTAAACGGAAAGACCGAGTTTTTCCCTCTTGGAGAGGATATGTCTTTCTATACCGTTGGCAACCTCCACGGGGTCGTCACCCACCGCTATTTTTCCACCGGTTAATTTCTCAACTTCCTCGGTAAGGAGTTTTACAACTTTATCCGAACCGCCAACGGGAGGAGTGGGCGATACATGGGTGTAGAATCCCATAGCCACTGCGGAGAAACCGTCCACTATGGCTTTTTGTTCCATATATTCGGGAGCGGTGACGGCGGCGGGAAGGTCGGCGGTATCTACACCGATATAGTTGGCAAGGGCTACGGTGGTCATTATTACCCTACCCGTATCGGTGCAAGTTCCAAAGGACAACACGGGAGGTATACCCAATTGGTGACAAAGTTCTCTTAGTTTGGGACCTGCCAATTCCGCGGCTTCGGGTTTTTCTAAACCCGCAACCTGCATTCCCGCGTTACCGCAACCGCCACCTACAATGAGAATATCCCTTTTGATTAATTCCTTTGCCAAACTTACGGTGAGTTTATCGTGAGGTCCATTACCCAAAGAGGTGCAGTTAATTAAGGCAACTATACCTTTAATGTATCCGTCCTTTATAGCCTGCACTATGGGTTCCAAAGAACCTCCTACAGCCTTTACCAGTGCCTCCGCGGAAAATCCCGCCAATACCTTTTGTTTGAATTTGGAAACATCCGCGGGTTTTATTTCCCCTCTTTTTATTTTTTCTTTCCTTATTTTGAAGTTTTCAATAGCCCTTTCAACGATTTTTTCAACCACTTCTCTTTCCTTTCCGGGTTTCCAGATAATTTTTTCCGAACCGGGAACACCTATTATGTCGCTAACCGCAATAAGTTTAAATTGGTATTTATCCGCATACTCTTTTAGGTTTGCCAAGGAACAGTTCATATCCATAACGAAGGCGTCCACCGCTCCGGTGGATAGGAAGTATTCAAGGGCTATCCAGTTGTGGGTCAGTCCGGCAAATCCGTCGGGATTTACCCTTTGCAAGAGTTCCTGCCCGGTCTCTATGGAACCTACAACTCTAATACCTTTTGCACCGACCGCTTTAGCCTTTTCCTGAACCTTGGGGTCTCTGATATATTCAAGTAACGCAAAGGCTACAAAAGGTTCGTGACCGTTGGGAAGTATGTTTATGTAATCGGGGTCAAGCACTCCGAAATCAACATAGCCTTCGTGGGGAGTGGGAGTTCCGTATAAAGCGTCTTGAATGTATTCCAATATAGCGGTGCTTTCAAAGGCGGAAGCCACACCATTTCTGAGCGCCGCCAAAGCCAAGGAAATGTAGTCTCCGTCAATGTTGGTCATAGAACGGGCGGTGTTATCAACCAATTCCATCAAAGCACCTTTGGGGAATATACCCAACTCTCTGAAAATTTTCTTACGGGTTTCGGGTGCCATTCTCTCAACGAGGGTGGATTCGGTGGGTTCCGCCAAGTAGTAGAGATACTTTTCTCCTACCTCTATAGCCAATTTATCGGTAGGCTGATTGGGGTCCACGTCCATTATTTCCGCAAGCAGTTTCAGTTTGCTTTCGTCTTTTATTTCAAAGGGGGTTTCACCTTTTCCAGTTTTTATTAAGGTAAGAGCCGCTTCGCGGGCGTGATAGGTGTAAGCCGCCAATCCCATATTGGCTTTAATGAGGAGGTTACGCATTACGATACCGTGGGCGTCAATGCCGCAAACACCGCGGGGAGTTTTCGGGGTTATTCTACAAGGTCCCATAGAACAGAGTTGGCACGAAACACCCTGCTTACAATAGGAGCATCTAACTTTTTCCATAGCCTCAAAGCGGTCCGCAACATTGGAAAGCCCATCTTTGTGAACTTTCTCATACATATAGTTAACGCTTTCGTGAATTGAAATGTTTTTGACTATATCTTCCTTTTTAAAAATTCCAAAAACCATTTTTCCAACCTCCTAAGGTTTTGGAAAATAGGGTGTCCTTCCTTTTGAAAAAAATCCTTAAAACGGATAAACTCAAAACTGGACAATTATTTGAGCCGAATCAATTAATTAAAGGAAGAACTCTAACATATTCACCTCGGAGGAAAAAATCAAGTTTCCACTCCTTAGGAAATCACCATTTATCTCATCAAAAAGGTGTTTGTCCAAATCGGTTATCCCAAAGGGTCTTTCGTAGTTATAACCTTTTTGAGGATGGAAGTTTCCAATCTCACCTAAAAAGAGCTTTAATAACATCCTCAAATAGGAAGGTATATCCAAATTTGTAACCTCATTTGGGTCCATATCTTCATAATTCCAACACAAAATGGGAAAGAGTAAAACCCTATACACCTCCACGGGTTTTAAATCGGTATGCCTCATTTTTCCCCTTTTGAGATAATCCTTCAAAGGTTTTAGTCCCAAAGACAGTTTAGGTTCGCCTTTTTCTATCTCCTCCAAGAGTTTCAATATTAATCTTTTCTTCTCAACGCTTAGGTTTAGTTCAAACTCGGTCCTTACAACCGAAGTCGCAAAAATAAGGTTGTGTCCCTTTACGGTTAAGAATTCAAAATTCCTTTCTTCGGGGACATTTAATTTAAGGAAATCCTTTACAGTTTTTGCCTTTTCTACATTCTCCAAAAGTTTCAAAATAGCCTCTAAACCACCAAAAGGTAGATTAATTCTGGCTCTTTGCAAAGCGTTGTCCAATTCTCTATCCAAAATGGTAGCTTTCTCCCCTATTTTCCCTTTTGCGGTTCTTTGAATTTGCTTAAGGACCCTTTTAGTAGAACTTATCCTCCTCTCAAGTTCCTTTAATGGGTGAAAAGTTTTCTCCCTCTGAACCCCTACGGGGACAACCTTTAAAACCCTTTCCCCTTCGGGGGTTGGAATCAGAGTTCCACCACAGGTAATCGTAAAGAGGGAAGCCCTCAAAAGGGTTGCCAGTTCAAAACTCCTAGCCTTTTTGTGGAGGGGAACCTTCTCGTTGTCCCTTTCAAGGGGGAAAATAAAGAATATCCTCCGTTTGCCGTCTTCCAAGTGCTTTTCCCCTATGCGGTCGCGCCCCCTAAAGAGGGCTTGAACCAATTCGGTTAGATTATTTTCAACCGAAAAGTCGGGAATAACCGCTATGTATGTATCTATAAGGGGAAAGGTAAGTCCCCGCGAAGCGGAAGAAGTTGTCAAAATTAGCCTAATCTTTTTGTGGTCTACATTCCCTTTCCTTTCACTCAAAGAGTGGATAACCAAAATCTCGTCTTCCTCCAATAGTTTCTCCTTTTCGGTTACAAACTCCTTTAGTTTTTCCAGCTGTTTTTTATCCTGCCAAAAGAGGAAAATCTGTTCATTTCCCTTTTGGAGGAGATTTTTTATAAGTGTTGCCAAGGTAGGAACGAGCTTCTTATTCCTATCCTCAAAGGGATGGAAGTCGTAGATAATTTCCAACTCTCCCGCGGGAAATCCAACCGCGTCTATGGCGGTAAAGGTTACTCCCCCTTTAACGGAAACCTCCGATATCTGAATTCCACCCAAATTTTCCACTTTGGGTTGGGTATCTATGTAAACGACCGGTCTCTCGTCGGTATCCTCCGCAAAGGTTTTAAAGACCTCAACCCCCTTTAGGGAAGCGTCTAAAAGTGCAAAATACAACCGTAGGTTTAACCGCTTTTGGGCAACCTCTTGGAGTTTTTTAAACCACTCTTCCTTTACAAATTGTCTGAAAAGAAACCTACCGGTTTCCGAGCCTGTTATCTCGTCCATTACGAAGACGATGTCCCTAATACCGTTTGAGATAAACCGTTTCTTTAAAACTTTTAGAACCTCCCCGCCGAAGGCGGGGTTTCGGTATTTGTCCAAAAAGAAATTTCTTATGTGGTCAAAGGTGCTTCCCCCGTCCTTGCGCTTTACGACCGCTTGGGTGGCAAAGGCTACGAGTATCTCCTTACCTTTTAAAGGTTTATTTTTATCCTCCAAAAGGTAGGCTACCATCTTTAACAACCTGTTTAGGACTCCCTTTTCACCCAACCTCCTGTCGGAGCTGGTTGTATAGGTGACCTCCCTAACGGTGGAAAGTTCCTCATTTTCCTCCAAATGGTCTTTCAATCTTTTGAGTCTAACCTTTCCGAGCTTGGGGATATTTATCTCATCGGGGAGGGAAAAGTTTTTGTCCTTTGAGAGGTAAAAGACCGTATCGGGATGCTCCGATTGGGTGTAGAAGGCTACCATGTTTTCGTTTTTGTCGCACCACTTTTCAATAAGTTCGGTGTTTAAAAAAGTTCTCGGAGATGTGTAGAGAATTAGGCTATTTTTCCCAAAGAGTTCAAAAATAGTTGTGGTTTTCCCTATACCGGGAACCCCCAAGTTTGCAATCCAACGGGAGTTTTTTAAAACCTCTCGGAAAACCCCTTTGTGTTTCTTCCTCTTTTCCAAATTCAAACGGTATTCCTTATCTATCTTCCAAACCTCTTTGAAGACTATATGCTCCCCGCCGTTGGTCTTTATGGGTTGGAATTCTACCTTTATCCCCTCTACGGGTGAATTTAAGCCCATAAAAAACTTTTGGAGTTTCTCGGTGTATTCCTCCATAAAGCGGTCTCTATTCCAACCGTTTCCAATTGTAGAGGAATAAATTTCCTTTGCTTTCCCCAAAAGGTTTAAAACCTCTCTCAATCCTACCTTTGGAGAAAAACTTATTTGCGCAACCTTGTGGAGCGTTATGCCGAATATCCTAAGCACTATAGGGGTCTTTTCGTCAATTATTCCCTTTTGGAGGAGAAGTTTTAAATATTCCCCCGCGTAGGAGCTTGCCTGAACGAGTTTTGCGACCTCCCTATTCTTCCACTCCAAAAGTTTGAAAAATTCCTTTAACCTTTCGGGGTTTTTTGTCTTTAAATCCAACAACTTGTTTAGGAGTTCTTTAAAATTTCCCCCACCCTTTAGGTTTATAGGTTTGAAAAGATAGCCTTGGGCTACCCCTTTAAGGTCGGTGTTGTAAATCCTCGTTAAACCGCTCTGGTATAGGTCGGGAGAGTTTAAACTGTCGTATCCCCCAAAAAGGTCGCTTGCGCCGTATAAACTCAAATCCGCAACCGTTATATAGTGCAATTTCCCTTTTGTGGTAAAGTGCAAGACTAAATCCACATGTAGGAGGGAACCTTTTTCATCTTTAACAAATTCCTCTGAAAGGTTACCGAATTTTTCCCCAAACCTTTGTAGGAAAAAATCCTTATCGTCCTCTATCGGTATAGGTTTCCCATAATAGAAAAAGACCGTCGGGTTGCCGTTTTTTAAAGTTTCCAAGTCCTCCAAAAGTTTCTTTCCAAAGGTATACCCTTGGGTGAAGTAGGTAAACAAAACCCGCGAAAGGGATTGTTTAAAAAGCTCCGTAACCCTTGAAGCGGAGAAGATGTTTAACGCATAACCTATAAGGGGATAATTTTCAAGTTCCTTTAACCAATAGGGGTAGAAATTTAGGTTTTCTTTTAAAACCTTTAAAAGTCCAACATTGAAAAGGGACTCGTAGAGGTAGCCGAGTTTTCTTTCTTGTCCATCGTTGGACATTGCTATAGATACAAATTTAACTTTTCTTTTAATAAATGTCTCTACGATGACCTATCCTAATAACGAGAATGACTAATTTATCGTTATCCCTTTTGTAGATAACCCTATAATTTCCAACCCTTAAACGGTATAAACCCTTATATTTTCCCTTTAAGGGTTTTATGTTGTTTTTTTACGCCTCGGGGTTTTGTGCCAAAAGTTCCAATTTTTCCTTTATAATCCGTTGAACAGCCTTATCAAGTTTTTTAAATTCCTCTACCGCCTCTTTTAAAAATAGAAGTTTGTAGGTCATAGCCCTTTAAAAACCTCTTCGGCGGGTATAACTTCGGTTTTACCCTCTTCTAATTTTTTTAAACGCTCCTCCGCTATTTTGGTATCCAAATAATCCAAGTAAAAGGTTAAAGCTTTTGCTATTAGCCTGCTTTTTTTCTCCCCCAATTCCTTAGCAACCCTTTCAAGCTCCAAAGCTAATTCCTCATCCAGGGTTATATTTAACCTTTTAACACCCATAAGTGTGTATTGTAGTGTGTAAGTAAAATAATTAAAGTTTTTTACTAAACTATATTTATTCCTCACAAAGTTGCTATTTAAAATTTAACACTTTATGGATATAGGAGCTTTTCTAAAAATAGCCCTTTATAGGGTTATCTTTGTCCTAATCGTAGGAATCCCTGCGGTGGAAGTTTTTAGTTTTTTATTTTTTGGCAATGGAATTGTTATTCAAAAAGTAACGGATGAAACTATTAATGGAAGTGTTAAATTGAGGTTTGATGAAATTTATTTAGGAGGCAATTGGTCCTTTATTCCCGGAAATTTTACTTTTTATGGCACAGGAACACGAACCAATCAAAGTTATCCCTTAGAAATAGAAGTTCCCAAAGCGGATATCCAGGTAAAAGACCCCCTATTGGTGGTAAAAAATCCCGAAATAATAGAACTTGGAAAGTTTAAATTCACAATAAGAAATTTTTCAACAATAGGATGGATATTTTATTTAATCATTGCTTGGATTTTGGGAGAGGTTTTGTCATTTTTGGGGGAGTCACTTATTGGATTGGTTTTCTTTGGGTGGAATCCTTTCAGTAATAAAGATATGCTGGAAAAAGTATTGCCTTCTTTTTCCTTTGACGAATATAAAGAAGTTAAAGTAAAAATAAAAAATGAAACCAATTCT
>QOAS01000143.1 GCA_003972855.1 Gammaproteobacteria bacterium
CTTTACTAAAATTCCAAAATCGGACTGTTAGTCCTCTTAACCTTAGCATTGCTAATCTTAGTATATAGAGACGATAATTAAAGCTGTCAATAAATGTGATATATTTACTTTTGAACTTCATCTTAGGAGTAAGAATATGAAAGCAAAAGATTTAGCTAAACTGCTTACGGAGAAAGGACTTACACCTGAACAGGTTGCTAAGCTGATAGAACGATATGAAAGGCAAAAGGAGAAGGCTAAAGAATATCAAAGAGCAAGATATTACAAAGTATCCATAACCCTTCCAAAGGAGAAAGTAGATACGATTTCCGAAGAGCTTGAAATTCCTAAAGAGCTGGTTAAAAAGTTTCTCGCGGGGATTAAAGCAGTTAATTCCGTCCCGGAAGAAATTAGACACCGCATTAAGGAGTTTCTGAAAAATGAACGACAAGCAGATAGAAAGCATTAAAGAAAGGCTGAAACTCTACACAGAACTGCTACGAAATCTGGTCATTCTTCTCATAACCATAGGTGGCGGAAGTGTAAGCCTTCTTTTCAAGCTATCTAACCCTATTTCCCTCCCTTTAGTGGTTCTTGGGTTAATTTTAACGGTAGGGTTATTTCTCGGAGCTGTAAGAATTAGCATTACTCTCAAAGAACTCATAGAGGAGCTAAGAGAATGGGAAAAGAAATTGGAAGACGCGAGGAAAAGATTGACCGAAAAATTAGGTAGGGAACCGACGGAAAAGGAGTTGGCTCAAGAGCTTAACGTGGACGAAAGTTGGCTCGTAAAATTGGAAGAAAAGATAGGTTTTTCCTACATTCTTTCTTTAGAGGAGATATTCAGCAGAAACCGTTTCAAGGAAGGCTTTGAGGGGGTTATCGGAGACCGCTTTAGCGTTGAAGAGACCGTAGAGAGAAAAGAGTTGATTGAAAAACTCAAAAAGGCTTTGGAAAAGTTGGACGACAGGGAGGTTTTGGTTTTACAACTCACATTTTTTGAGGAACTGAAAACCCAACACATAGCGGAAATTTTAAACATATCGGTGGGAAGGGTAGCCCAAATCAAGAAAAAAGCCCTACAAAAGTTGGCAAAAGAGATGAAGAGGTTCCTCTGATGTTAAAAACTTTGGAAAAATTGATAAAAATTAAGGAGTTGGAAAAACTTATTGAGCTACAAAAGTTGGAAAATATTAAACACGAGATAAAACTCATTGAGAGTGAAAAGAAAAAATACTTCCAACTTTTGGAGGATAAACTCAAAAATGTGGCGTCCGCACGGGATTTGAGGGAAATAGCCCTTCTCTCCCAAGGTGTAAGGTTGTTGGAAAAAAAGCAAAGGGAAAAGAGTAAACACCTCAAAAGGCAAGAGGATAGGGTAAAAAAACTAAATTTGGAGCATAAAATTCTTTCAAGCTACCTTGAACGCAAGAGGGAGGAGATGACCAAAGAAGAACTAAAAAGGGAAGAAAGGGAACGCTCCTACAACCACCTTTTGAAGAAGAGCTACGGTAAGTTTTTACTAATTTTGGTAGGTTTTGTCTTTATTCCCATAGTGGGATGGGGAGAGGAAAAAACGCTTCCTTATCAGGAAAAGCTGATAAAGCCTTACCTGCAAAAGTTAAACTCGGAGTTTGAGAAACTTTCCGAGGAACTTTTAAAAAGTTTTAAAGCTTTGGAGAAAAAGGAAAAACAGTTAGAGGAAAAGAAGAAATTTATCCTCCAAAAGGAGGAGGAACTTAGAAAACTTTTGGACAAGGCTATAAACCTTGAAAGGGAGGAAAGGGAGAGGAACAACAAAAAGGTGGAAAAACTCCTTCGGATAATAGCCAAGGCAGACCCCGACAGCGCGGGTGAAACGCTCTCGCAGGTCAAACCCGAAATAGCGGGGGAAGTTCTTATAAAACTTCCCAATATCCGCAAAGCGGGGGAAATTTTAAGTTCAATGGATCCCGAAAGTGCGGGCAAGGTTATTGAATACCTAATGAGGAAGAAAGAAAAGCTCACCGCAACCCCCGTTAGGAAAAAAATAGAGGGGATACTCAAGTATGTGGAAGGGGAAAATCTTTAAAACCTTTGTAGGACTTTTGGCAAGCCTACCCCTATTTGGAGGGGATATTATTTACACCCCCAAGGTGTTTTTTGATACCTCAAGGTCTCTCCAATCGGTGAAAAGCTATAGTAAGGCAACCGCCCAATTTTTGTCCCTAATAGACAAAGACCTCAGGGAGAAAATTACCGAACATTTACTCCAAAAGGGAGTTGTTTTACTTTTCAAAAACGGTATCGGAAGCGATTTAACGGTTTTTTATACCTTTCCGCAGGCTTACATTTATAAGATTTCCTTAAAAAAGGAAATTGGAACGACCACCTATTGGCGTTACGGCTATAGGGTGGATGTTACTTTAGCCCTTTATGTGTTTAAAAATCCCTCCAATCCGAAATTGGTTCTATATAAAACCTACAAATACACTAAGTATTACCCCCCCGAAGGGGAATATCTTCCTTTAAATGTTCAAATGGCGAGGACTATAGCGACTGTTTTTTACCAAAAACTCGTAAAAGAATTGGACAAAGTAATTGAGGAAGAAAAGAAAAGGCTTGAACACTACAAAAATTTGGGAAAGGATTAAAGCCCGAGTAGGTAATCAAGCTCCGCTTTAAGGGAAGCCCACTCGTATATACTGGCTTTGTATTCCCCGAGGGCTTCGTAATAGTCCGCTTGAGCCTTTAAAAGGTCGTAGATGTTTCCTTTACCGGTTATGTATCTTTTCTTTTCAACTTCGTAGGCTTTTTTTGTAAATTCCAACCTCCGTTTGTTGGCGTTTACAGTATCTACCATACTGTTTAGGGTTTCTATCAAACTCCTGTAGTTTTCCAAAACCTCTTTTTCGGTGGACTTTAAAAGTTCTTCCTGTTTTCTTTCCTCGTAACGGGCTTTGCGGTATTCAAAAAATCTCCTTCCAAAGTCCATAATGGGGAAGTTCACCTCAAAGGCGAAACTCCAATCGGAGGAGGTTTTTCCCGCGTAAACATATTTTTGCGCGGAATAGGTAAAATCCACCGTAGGGGCAAAATGGGATAGGGCTACCCTTCTGTAGTCCTTGGCAATTTTTCTTTTTACCACAACCTCTTTTAGTTTCGGGTTATTTTTCAAGAGCAAATTTAGAAACTGCTTTTCGCTAAACTTTTTGGGTGTTACATTTACTTCCTCAACCTCCAAAGGTTTATCGGTGTTTAAAAGCACCCTAAGGTTGTTTTTTGCACTTTCCAAGCGGGCGGAAAGTCGGGCTATTTGGGAATTAACTTCCCAAAGTTTTGCCTTTACGTTTAACAAATCCAAAAGGGGTTTTTTACCAAGCTCATAGGCGTTTTTTACGATTTGGTAAAGTTTTTCAACCTCCCTTTTGCGGAGCAAAAGGGCTTTTAACCTCTCTTTTAAAGCCAAAATTTTGAAGTAGGCTTTTTTTACCTCTTTGGCGGTTTCCTTTGCGCTATCTTCCGCCAATAGTCGGTAAAGCCAAGCGGTATCCTTTTTAGCCAAAATGGTAAAGAATTGCCCGCAAGCGTCAAAGAGGCGAACCCTGTAGCGGAGTCCGTAAACTCTTACTTGGTCGTCAACCGATAAGGCGGGAAAGGTTAGCGGGGGACTAATGGGTGCTACTACCCTCGGAAACTTGTATTGGGTGTAACTCCAAAAGAGGGAAACTTCCCCGAATCTCCGCGCTATAGCGGATTTAAATTCCTCTTTAGCCCCTTTGTATTGATATAACTGGGCTTTAACCTTGGGGTTGTTGGAAAGGGCTATTTGCACCGCCTCCTCAAGGGACAAACCGAAGCCTACAAAAGGTGCGAGAAAAAGCAGTTTTTTAAACATCGGTTATGTTCAATTTTACCTTTATGCGTTTAAAGGTGTTTTTCGCCTTTTTGTTAGCGCTTTTGCTTTCCTCCTGCGGTGAGAAGGGAGAAAAACCTTTGGTGGTTACCTCGGTATTTCCCCTCACTTGGGTTGTCAAAGAGGT
The DNA here is from genome assembly GCA_003972855.1 of Gammaproteobacteria bacterium. Classification (GTDB taxonomy): domain Bacteria; phylum Aquificota; class Aquificia; order Aquificales; family QOAS01; genus QOAS01. The sequence goes on from QOAS01000143.1 coordinate 4,002, forward strand.
TTACCCCTCTTACGGAGTTTATCAAGTTATAAAACCGCCCGCCAACCCGCATCTGTATGACCTCACCCCAAAAGATGCGCTAAAACTTTCCCAAGCCCAAAAGGTGTTTCTTATAGGTAATCTGGAACCCTTTGCGTCTAAAGTTTCCGAAGACAAACGGGTGGAGGTTATAAAACTTTTGGGATTACCGCCTTCGGTAAACCCCCACCTGTGGCTCTCTCCCAAGAGGTGGTTAAACTTTGCCCTTTTGCTACCCAAAGTGGAGGGGATAAATTTAGACCGCCAAAGGTGGAAGGAGGTTACCGAAAAACTAAAGGAGTTGGACAGGGAATATTCCAAACTGAAGGGGTTAAACCTGAAGGTTGTAATGATACACCCCGCCTTTGTGTGGCTTTGCAAGGATTACGATATAGGGGTAATCGCAATATTGGAAACCAAAGAGGGGTTGGGTATTTCCCCCAAAACCTTGGTAAATGCGGTTGAAACCCTAAAAGGTTTAAAGGAAAAGAACAAAGTTTTGGTTCTTTATATATCTACCAATCCCAAAGAGGAGGAAATTGCCAAGGAGATTTCCCAAAAGGCGGGTGTAAAGGCGGTGGGTTTAGACCCATTGGTGGGATACACCGAAGGGGACTACATAAAACTAATGGAGGAAAATCTGAAAAAACTCCTAAACGCCTTGAGGTAGTTTCTTAATCGTTCCTATTGCAGAAATTCATTGCGGGTTCTATTCCCTCGGTTATAGCCCTTATTACGCATTCCCCCGCCTTTTGAAGTGTTCTTTCCCAAATGGGTCTCTGCTCGGGCGAAAAGGGAGAGAGAACATAGTTTACAACCTGCCTTTTCTCCTTTGGTCTTCCTATTCCGAGTCTTAGGCGGTAGAAGTTTTTAGTCCCCAGCTCCTTAATGATGTTTTCAACACCTTTTTGTCCCGCGGAAGAGCCTCCGAATTTTATTTTGGTAACGCCCAAAGGTAGGTCAAGGTCGTCGTGGATTACCAAAATTTCCTCGGGCAGTAGGTTTAGGTCGGTAAGAAGGTTTTTAACCGCTATACCCGAGAGGTTCATATAAGTTTGGGGTTTGGCAAAGTAAATGTCCACCCCGTTTATCCTCTTTTTGTAAAGGTGAGAAAAACAACATTCCTCGTAGTGTTTTAACTTAAGACGCCTCGTAAGGTGGTCTATTACCATAAAACCCGCATTGTGGCGGGTTTCCCTGTAATGTTCCCCCGGGTTTCCCAAACCGACGATTAGTCTAATCATTTTCTTCTTCCCCCGTTTTTTTCAGAAAATTGACGCTCTCTATATGGGCGGTTTGGGGAAAGAGGTCTATAACGTAGGCTTTTTCGTAAGTGTAATCGCCCCAACTTAGGATTTTTGCCAAATCCCGCGCCAAGGTGGAGGGGTTACAGGAGACATAAATAATTCGGTCGGGTTTCAACTCTTTTAGAATTTGCAAGTCCCTCTTGTCCAATCCCGAACGGGGAGGGTCAAAAATAACCGTGTCTATCTCCTTGTCCAAATGCTTTTTCATATGCATAGAAGGTGTAGCCCTCGTAAAGAGGGTATTGGGCGAGCCGTTAATACGGGCGTTATACTCCGCATCCGCTATGGCAAAGTTGTTCATATCGCTACCTTCAACAAAAAACGCCTTTTTGGAAAAGGGAATGGTAAAAAACCCTATACCGCAAAAGGTGTCAAGACAATAACCCCTCTTCTCTTGGGGGGTAACTAACTTTATAAACTCCTCCCAAAGGAGGTAGTTGTTTTGGACAAAACTTTCCGCGGTTACCCTGTAAGTGAAACCACCCGCGGTTATAAAGGTGTAGTCCCTCCCCGCAAAGTCCAACCTTATCAATTCCCTTCCCACCCTACGGTAGGAACCGATACCCACCACCCAAGGGGGCATAAATTCTTCCTTTATCTTTTTGAGTTCTTCTTTGGATATTCTCTTTTCCGAAATCAGTTTGACCAAAGCCTCGTCCCTTGAGGGTGAGTAGGTTACCTGTGCCTCCTTTAGGTGTTTAAAAGATGCGGAAACCTTTTTAAGGACGGGTATAAGCTCGTTAAGTTTGGGGTGCAATACGGGACAAGTGTCTATATCAATGAGTTTCCTCTCACCCTCTTGGGCTACCGTTTCGTCCTCAACAAATCCCAATTTTCCCCCTTGGAGGTGAAATCCAACCCTTATCCTATACCCGTAGGGTTGGGGGGAGCTTATAGCCTCAACGGGTGGAATTTCCTTTATCTTCCCTATCCTCGTCAGTTGCTCCTTAAAGATTTCCACCTTTTGCTCCAGTTGGGAGGAGTATTCCAAGTGTTGGAGCTGACATCCCCCGCACACCCCGAAGTGGGGACAAAGAGGTTCAGTTCTTTGGGAGGAGGGAATAATCACCTCCAAAAGTTTGGCTTCTCCGAAATCCCTTTTCTCCTTTAGCACCTTTGCCCTTACGACCTCGTTAGGGGCGGTGTATTTTACGAAGTAAACCTTATTTTGGTATCTCCCCAAACCTTTGCCACCCGCAACTATTTTGTCAATTTTTAGCTCTATAACCTTGGAGTTCTCCTTTTTATCTTCGGACATTGCAAGGGATTAAAATTTAATAAACTTTCTTAGTATCGGAGGCTAAGAAATGCTGGATTTACCCGTGGAAAAGTGGAATTCTCTCCTCAAAGAGGTCTACAAGAAAAACAGCGGAACACTTGAGGAGTTGGAAAAAATCGTTGGAAACCTCGTCGGTAAGGACAAAATTAAAACCACCATAAAAGCATTGCTATATTTAGACTTCATCCAATTGGGGTTGGACATTGACAAAAACACAACTTGGAAGGCAACCGATATTTTGAGGGAGGAGGTTGGAAGGTAGATGCAAACCCTTCGGTGGGTAATTTGGATACCACACCTCTATGAAAAGGGAATTGATCCATATCAGCCTAAATATCCCGCGCCAAAAAAATTCTCGTTTAATTACAATCCCCGCTCCCTTGAAGGGGAGGTTGAATGGATTGAAAGAGAAAAGGCTTTTAAATTTAAAACTACGAGTGGAGAAACCTATACCTTTGGGATTGCGGATTTCAACCCTCAAGTCGGATGTATTTTGCTTGAAGGTTACAATATCAATCTTGATAAATACATATTGGAACACCCTTTTTCGGTAAAGATAAAGGAGTTTTATCACCGCCACCGATACCATAGCGATAGCGAAAAACTGGACGGTCTTTTACCCGCGGTAGTTTTGGGTAGCGAATGCTGGGAGATTTTTAATAAACACTATTGGTGTGATGCTTTAACAATAGTATACCGCCAAATCGTAAATGTTATAGCCTTTCATCTTCACTTTCACCAAAAAGTGCGACGCAAACCAAAGTTTGTAAAAAATACAGCGGGAAAGCTCACCTATTTAAAGGTTTACTTCCACTTAGTGGGTGATTTTGAATACTACAAAAAGGCGGACACTTTATTAACTCATCTACAAAATGCTTACCTTCTTGAAGTTTAAAGAAAAAGAAAAAGTCTCCATAAATTTCGGTGGAAAGGTTTATATCGGTTTTACCTTGCTGGTCGGTTTTTCCGCGGTAAACACGGGAAACAACATTCTTTACATCCTCCTTTCCTTTCTTTTAGCCCTTATGGGTGTTTCGGGTTTTTTATCCCGCTACAACTTAAGGGGTCTTACGGTGAAACTTATCCCCCCAAAGGAGGTTTGGGCTAAAAAACCCACCCCTTTTGAGGTGGAAATTTACAACTCCAAGAGGTTACCCTCCTTTTTAATAACCGCCAAGGAGGAGGGAATAAACCTAAAAACCCTTTTCGTTATGGTGGAAAGGTCCGCCCGCCAAAAGGTAAAACTCACCTTCCCCCAAAGGGGTGTTTACAAACTGAAACACTTGGAGGTTACCAGTGAATTTCCCTTCGGACTGTTTAAGAGGAGTTGGATAGTTCCTTTGGAGGGGGAGGTTTTGGTCTATCCCCAACCCAAGGAGGTTAAGCTTTCCTTTCTTGCAACCAAAAAGGGAAAATCCGCGGGTTTTGTCCACTTTAAGAGTCAAAAAGGAGGTTCTTCCGTCCAAGGAATAAAAGAATATAGCGGGGAAGGATTGAGGCTTGTCCACTGGAAAGCTTTTGCCCGCCTGCGTCAGCTTTACGCGAAAAGGTTGGAGGAGGAAAGTCTAATAAGGGAGGTGGAAATAGACATAGAGAAGCTCCCCGCGGGTAATTTTGAAGATAAAATCTCCCAAGCGACCTATTTAGTTTTGAAGTTTTACAAAATGGGGTATGCGGTGGGACTCAAGTATAGGGACAAATACATTCCCCCCGAAGGGGGGCAAGAACACTTTAAAAAACTTTTAAGATTTTTGGCTTTACTTTAAAAGCTTATGCGGATTTACCTTCTAAGACACGCCCAATCGGAGGGAAACAAGAGGGGGTTATTTCAAGGTTCTTTGGACTTTCCCCTTTCCGAGGAGGGCAAACTTCAAGCACAAAGGGCGGGAGAGTTTTTGAAACGGTTTGAGTTTGACCTCGTGGTTTCTTCCCCCCAAAAGAGGGCTTTGCAAACCGCCCGAATAGTGGCGGATATTTTGGGGTTAAAACTTAAAGTGGACGAGCGCCTTAGGGAAATCTCCTACGGTGTCTTGGAGGGAAAGAGCCACCACGAGGTGGAGAATTGGAGCGAATACCAAAAGTGGTTGGAAAATCCCGTGAAAAATCCCCTTCAAGGGGTAGACCCTATGGATAAACTCCAAGAGAGGGTGGAAAGTTTTCTAAACGAAATCCCCCAATGGGGTAAAAGCGTTTTGGCGGTTACCCACGGGGGAATAGTGAGGGCAATAATTTGCACCGTAGGAAATTTGGGTATGGAAAACCTCTGGAGGTTTTCGGTGTCAAACGTTAGCCTATCGTTGGTTGAGTTAAAAAGGCTAAACCCCCCGAGGGGGAAAATAAAGTTTGTAAATTTGCCAACCGCGGAGGTTTAAACCGCGGAGGGAATTAACCCCCTCAGTCCTTCCCCTTCGTCCAAACCCAACATTAGGTTAGCGTTTTGCAAAGCCTGTCCGCTCGCACCCTTCACGAGGTTATCTATGGCGGAAACTATAACCGCCCTTTGGGTTCTCTCGTCGTAGGAGGGGTAAACAAAACAGTAGTTGGTTCTAATAACCTCCTTACTCTTGGGGGGGTAATCCACCACTTTTACAAACTCCTCACCTCGGTAGGTTTCCTCGTAAAGCTCCCTAAGGTCGGTCTTTTTAACTTTTAGGGTAACTATTGAGAGCATGCCCCTATCTATAGGCACCACCGCGGGGGTAAATCTAAACTTCAAACCCTTTCGGGTTAAGCTGTTGGCTACAAACTCCATCTCGGGTGTATGGCGGTGCATTGTCACCTTATAGGCAAACATGTTGTCGGTCATTTCGGGAAAGTGGAAGTGCTGTTTTAGTCCCCTTCCCGCACCGCTTACCCCCGAAAGCCCCACCACATTTATAGTCTCCTCCTCTATGAGGTCGGGGTTTTTAAGCAGGGGGTAAAGCGCCAAAAGGGTGGCGGTGGGATAGCATCCGGGATTTGCCACCAAATCGGCGTTTTTAATTTCTTCCCTAAAAACCTCCGTAAGTCCGTAAACCGCCTTTTGCAAAACCTCGGGGTGGGTGTGTTTGAATCCGTAAAAAGTCTCGTAATCGGGGAGGTTTTTAAAGCGGTATGCCCCCGAAAGGTCTACCACCTTAAAGCCCCTCTCCAAAAGTTGGGGTGCAATTTCCATTGAAACCTCGTGGGGTAAAGCCAAAAACAGAAGCTTAACATCTTGGGGGATTTCCTTGTAATCTTCCAAAATTAGGTCTCCCTCTTTAAACCCCTCCAAAAAGGGGAAAATTTCCTTTAGCCTTTTACCTTTGGAGGATTGCGAACCCGCAAAGGCTAACTCCATTTGCGGGTGATTTATCAAAAGACGGATAAGCTCCAGTCCCGTATAGCCCGTTGCTCCAAGGATTCCTACCTTTACCGACATTAAAGGTTTAAGTTTAAAAATTCATGCCCACCGTTTTGCTCACCCGCCCGCAAGAAGAAATCCCGAAGGATACGCAAATATTTAAACGCTTTGGGTTTGAAGTGGTTTCCCTTCCCCTTATAGGGTTTGAGGAGGTTGAGTTTGCACCTCCGCGGTTGGAGGAATTTGACTACCTCTACTTTGGGAGCAAAAGGGGGGTAAGGTTTTTCCTCAAAAAGGTGAAAGAAATCCCTCCCTCCGTAAGGGTTATTGCGGTGGGAGAGAAAACCGCGGAGGAGCTTAGGAAACGGGGTGTAGAACCCTTTAAGGTCTTAAAAGGTTCTTCCAAAGACCTCGTTGAGTTGGCAAAAGAGGGAAAACTTCAAAGGGGAAAGATTTTGGCTATAACCCCGAAGGAATATATAAAGAGCATTCACCTCGTTGAGGAATGGGGGTTTGGTCTAAAAGTCCTCCCCGTTTACAGGACGGTTTTTATAAGGTATCCGCTTTCGGTGGTTGAAAGTGCGGTTATAAAAAGCGACATAATAATTTTTACAAGTCCATCAACATTTATGTCATTTTTGGAAAATTTGCAAAATCGGAAAGAACTTTTGGATACAAAGATAATAGTAGCGATAGGAAAGACTACCGCGGGGGCGATAGAGGTGAGAGGTTTTAAGGTTTCTTTTATACCTTCCCGCCCCAATACGGAGGTATTGGCAAAAGAGCTAATGGAGGAACTGGATGGTTCTAAAGGGAAAGACATTAAGGGGTAGCGTAACCTTTGAAGGTGTAGGAATTCACACCGGTGAAATCTCCAAGATAACCGTCCACCCCTCTTCCCGTAAGGGGATTTTTTTTTACAAAGATGGAGTTGAAATACCAGCCTTGCACCAATTTGTGGTAAATACTTGGGCAAGCACCGATTTAGGCAAAGACGGGGTGGTGATAAAAACGGTTGAACACTTAATGGCTACCTTTTATTTGCTAAAGATTGACAGCGCGGTTGTGGAATTTCACCGAGGAAACGAGGTTCCGATAGCCGACGGTAGCGCAAAGGTATTTTACGAGGAATTTAAAAGGGTAGGCTTTGAAGAATTGGAGCATTATCAAACCCTCTTCGTTATAAAAGAGGAATTTGAAATAAGACCCAACGGAAACTTCGTTAGGGTAAAGCCTTTTGAGGGTGAAAAATTCTCCTTTGAAGGAGATTTCCCCTACATCGGACGCAAAAGGGTGGAATATTTGGGAACTCCCACGGAAGCCCTTATAGGTGCGAGAACTTTTTGTAGGGTGGAAGATGTTCCCCTTTTGTGGCTTGCCTCATTGGGAAAGGGAGGAAATCCGATAAACACCCTTCCCCTTTCCTACGATTTGGAATACTTGGTTTACAGCGACGAACCCGCCTATCACAAACTCTTAGACCTTATAGGAGACATTTCCCTTATCGGTGGTAGGGTTGTGGGAGAAATATTCTCCTTTAAAGGTAACCACCGACTAAATCACCAACTAAGGGATTTCTTAATAAAAAACTGCAAGAGGGAGGAGTTTACTCCCGCGAAGGCGACTTGACCACTTTGGGTTTTTGGCAAACCTTTTTATAGTAACCCCTTACCTCTTCAAGCCAATTTTCCAACGGCAGAAGCCCGTAGTAATAGGCAACCTTTTTTAGGGTGCAATTTACCCTACCTTTACAGGTTTTGCAATACATTCCCCTTTGGACAAAAAACTCCTCCATCCGACCGCAGGCGTTTAAAAGCTCTTCCACCCTTGTTTTTTCGTTTATCTCCATAGTTTCACAATATAACCCTTATTTTTGACCCTTCCGCGGAAGGTATGACCTCTATCCTTTGGTCAAAGTATTCCGCCAATTCTTCTAAGTGG
>QOAS01000170.1 GCA_003972855.1 Gammaproteobacteria bacterium
AAAAAAGTTTTTCTTCACGAATACGGTTGGAATTGGGGAATTTTAATACCAATGGAGGTTTAAAAATGGGGGATAAAGTTACACCCAAAAAGGTTGTTTTTTTTCACGCTATTACACCCGTTCACATGGGGGCGGGGCAAGGTTTGGACCACATAGACCTTCCCATCCAAAGGGAACAGCATACGAAATTCCCGATTTTTTATGCATCGGGAATAAAGGGAGCTTTGAGACAATTGGCATTGGAAATTGCTAAGGAGAAATGTAAGGGGTATTCCTTGACGGAAATTAATAACTTGGTTGAAAATAGCGAATGCCCAAAGGAAGAACAAAATTCTGAGAGGAATGAAAAGCAAGATTGTGAAAAAGCAATAGAAACTTTGGTAAAGATTTTCGGAAGTCAAGATTGCAAAGGTAGTTTAACCATAAGCGATGCCAAGATTCTATTCTTCTCCGTTAAATCATTAAAAGGAGTTTTTGCCTATGTAACTTGTCCTTATGTTTTAAACCGCTACGGGGAGGATACCGGAAAGGGGAAAATTTTTGACTCGGAAATCGCCGAAGGGAAAATCTTTGCCTCGGAAACATTAAAGGTAGAAGGCAGTAAAGCAGTCCTTGAAGAGTTTGAGTTTGAAAACATAGGGGAGCCTAAAGAGGTTATAGAAAAACTAAACCTTCCCGAGGATTTAAAAAATAAGATTTCCCAAAGAGTTGCCATAGTTAGCGACGACATTTTTAGTTATTTCGTAGAAAACCTAACCGAGGTTGTAAACAGAATAAAAATAGACCCCGAAACGGGAACGGTGGATAAAAAGACAGGAGGACTTTGGACGGAGGAATACCTCCCCGCCGAAAGTGTCCTTTACTCGTTGTGGTTTGAGAATGAAGACCTAAACAGTGCCGAAGAAAACTATCTACCCTCCGATGGTTCACTTCTAATTTTGGGAGGAGACCAAACGGTTGGAAAGGGAATTGTGAAACTTTACGAAGGGGAGGTTTAAAAATGAGAACTCTTAAACAAGAGTATGCAACAACAGCCTTTAGGTTTGTAGAAGAGGTTAGGGATAAAAAGTTTAAAAAGGAATACCTTTCAAGGGTAAAAAAACTTCCATCTATGATAACCCATAACGGGCTTTTGACAACTTTAACTTTTCTTTACTCCAAGGCAAAAGGGGATTTAGAAAACAAAGCGGATGGAGTAATTTTAAGGCAATTGGTGGAATTTCTAAGTGATAACGAAGAAAATGTTGAGGGATTTATAAGAAAATTGGCGGAAGAAACCGACTTTAAAAAGCTTCTTCTTTACACAAAAAGGGCTTTACAACTCTCCCAATGGCTCAAGCGCATAGCTGAAGGAACCTTGGAGGAGGAAACTTCAAATGCGAATTGACTTAATAGCTTTAAAATGTTATAATTTTTCTTTGCTTTTCAATAAGCTAATCACTTTTCTTAAACTCGGCGACTGTAAAGTTTACGAAAAGATACTTAATGGAGAGGGAGAAGGAATTAGAGCAGTGTTATTAGATAAATTAGCAAAAGCATTTGGGATATATGAAAGTGAATTTGCCAATCAATATGTGGAAACCCTAAAAAATGCAAACTTTGAGGTTTTGGAGCTTGAAACCCAAACCCGTTTGGTTGTGGGTATGGGAATACCCTCCTTTTTTGAGAATGGAATAACACTTCACCACACCTACGGGATTCCCTATATTCCCGCTTCCTCCGTTAAAGGACTCTTGAGATTTACCTACTTGGTGGGATGTTTGGATGTTTTTCCCTTAGAAGTTTCTAATTTATCACTACCAAAACCTTTTAGGTGGAAAAATGAAGATTTAGAACCGGAGGAGGTTTTTAAAACTCTCTCCGCGGTGGATACCATCCTCATAAATTCAAAAGATTACGACGACTTCACTAAGAGTTTGGATTCAGATAAACCTCTAAATTTAAAAGGAAGTAAAACCTTAAAGGATTTATTGGAAATATCCAACCGAGAAATTTTAGAAAATTTCTATACCACCTATGTTGAACTCTTCGGAAACTTATACCAAAAAGGTAAGGTGATTTACGCCGATGCAATTGCAACGAAGTTCAAGTTTGCGGTTGACATAATGAACCCGCACTTTACGGAGTATTATCAAAGCTCACAAAATCAGAGGAAAAACAAGGAAGGCATATACCTTATAGCAGATATACACAACCCAACCCCTATTCCTTTTTTAGCTGTGGAAAAGGATTCTAAATTTGTTTTTGTTTATAAACCTCCTAAAGATTTTAGGAATAAACATCTTCTAAAAGATTTGCTAAAGAATGGATTACTTCTTTTCGGAATAGGAAGCAAAAGGCGAAAAGGCTATGGATATTTCAAACCTTTACAGCTAGGTTGAGTATTTCTGCTCCCTGTTTACTTACACAACCTTTAAATTTTATCAACTTTCATTTACCTCTAAACTTGACAAAAAGTCTAATAAATGTCAAGCAGATAATGTCAAGCCAAAAAATTGCAATCTCAAGCAGGTGGAGTGAAAAAACAATGTAAAAAACCTTTTGGGTTTTCGTAATTTAATTCACAAAAGGTTTAAGTTGATTTTCCCTCAACTTAGGTTGTCATTAATAAAAATGAATAACGACTTTGTTCGGAATAATGTTAGGGAAAACCAAAAATTTTACCACTTTGAGTAAACCTCTTTGGGTTTTTTGTTAAGGTATATACCCAACTATTAGGGTTGAAAATTAACCATTAAACCAAACTTGACATCAAATTAATATCAACCTTCTTGGTTTTGGTTCTATTAATGTCAAACCGTAAAGGGTTTTTAGACTTGACTTTTGCAACTCTTTGTGGTATATAGTCAAATTAAAAATAGTGGTTGGTTCCTTGGCAACTGAATATTGTCAAGTTTCTCCAAACCCGCATGGGAGTAGAGCAATCGTTCCTCTCCTACAGCGGTGCGGGGTTGAACGATATATATAACCATTTGTGGGGTTTTTGAATTTTGAAAGTTAGAATTTATGCGGACTTGAAAGGGTAGGGTTGCAGTTAATGCCCGCTAAATGCGGGATTGCGACTGGTGTAGTCTCTTTTGAGTAAAGAAAGTACTAAGTTTGTTGCAGTTAATGCCCGCTAAACGCGGGATTGAGGTGTCAGTTTTGTGAGGAAACCTTCGTTATTTTAAAGAACGAGATGGGAATCCTAATATCGTGCTGGTTTATATGCTTTTTACTGTGCAGGAATAAAACTAAAGACGAATGTCGCAATACCTGTAAAAAAGTTTTTTGTCCCTCTGGTTTTTTCTTGCTTTAAGAATTTTTCCTTATACTCCCTAAGGTTCTTTATCCTCTAAACTAAACCTTTAGGGGAAACTTTTTCCTTTGTAGGTAGAAAATAATTCCCATCCAATGTCCCCAATCGGTTGTTAAAAATTAAATAACTGCAATGGTTGGGGAAAAAATAGCCAAACTCTATGCGGTTTACGTTATTCCCTTTACCTCCGACGAGAGTTATTCCCTTATTCTCATATACAAAGCGGAGGGAGAGGAATTTTACAAAGCCCTATTTTTGACAAAAAGCCTTGAAACGGGTGACGAAAGGAAAAACTTGTTGAAATTGGACAAAAACGAGTTTAACGAAGAGCAAGCCATAAAGGTGTTTGACCACACCGTTAAAGACCTCTTTAAGAGGGAAATAATGTCCATAGACCCCGGGGCGAAACTCTACGAGCTAAAGTTTGAAAATCCCGAAAGGGTGGATTACAACCTATCCCAAGTTAGGGAACTTCTTAAGAAGCTGGAACTGGCTTAAAGTGTTTTTTAAAGATGGTATCCGAGGTCGCCTTTTACCTCTTTTCAACCCTCCTTTTGACTCTTTGGGTTTTTTCCAAAGAAAACCTTCTTCTAAAGAGGTTGGGACTTACCTTTATGGGTTTGGGGTTTATCTCCTTCCTCCTAAAGTTAGCCCTTTGGGGTGAAAACCACCGCTGGAGCGTATTTGAACTTTTGGCAAACACCACCGTTGGAGTCTTTTACTTTCTCCTCGTAAAGTTTAGAAAGTGGAAAGTGGTAAGGTTTGCCCCCGTGGTTTCGCTTGTAGCATTGCTCTTTTCCGTTTTGGGATTCGTTGCGGGAAAATTCGGCGGGGGAAGTTATTCCGTTCTCCTCCATGTGGGAGTTTCTATTTTTACCTTTACCCTTTTGGTGCTGTCCGCAATTTTTTCCCTCTTTAGAGTGGTTGCCCAAAATCGGTTAAAGAGGAAAGAATTAAGTCTCCCCCTCGGTATTCCTATAAACCTTTGGTTAAGATTGGAAAGGGGATTTTTCTTTTTCGGTTTTATCTTCCTAACCTTGGATTTGATTTTTAACTTTCTCTGGTTGGAGGTTAAACTGAAGACCACCGTTTGGGATTCCCGAATTACCGCCACAATCCTCCTTTGGGTCTACTATTGGACTCTATTCCACGCGGATAGGTGGGGGATAAACCCCATAAAGGAAAAGTTTTATTTGTTCAACATTTTGGGAGGTATTATGCTTATATTCTCGCTTCTGGTTACAAAGCATCACTTTTAAAAACTTAAAGGGAAAGCGGAAATTCAACCTTTTCCAAATGGGGTTTCAAAAGTTTTAACATCGTTTGGGCTATATTCCTTATTTCCCATTGGGCGGCTTTTTCCGTTCTCTTTCTTAGAAAGTCCAAAAGCCAAGGTGTGGGTGCGGAAACCACTATTGTAGACCTCCTTCCGTGGGGCAAAATAAAACGGGCGTCCTCTTTGGGGATTTTTAAATCCTCCGTCAAGACCCTATAAAGGTCGTTTGCCATTTTATCCCAACTCTCAAAGAGGTTTTTAGCCCTTTCCCCAAAGGAGGGAGGCACTATGGAATAGTTCTCCTTTTCGGTTGCATACCTTTGGCTCCTTTGGGAGAAATTTAGAGCGGTATGTCTCACAAGTTGGTGGGTTGCAACGCGGGAAATCCCGTCAATGTAAAAGACAAAATACCCAAAACCTTTATAGGTTCCACCCAAAAGGGTTACATTCCCTTCTTGGGCTAAAGGTTTTACTTGCACCTCCACTTGGGAAAGTTTTTCAAAAACCTCCTTTTGTTCGTCGGGTGTAAGTTCTTCCAAATAGTGACGCAAAGAAACGCCTATGTAGTCGGGTTTGCTCTCATTCCAATAGGTTTTAAAGTATTTTGCACCCAAGTATATCGCGTTTTCCCTTCCAACCTTTTTGTAGGCGAAAGAGTGGGCAAAAACCGAGTAGTGTTTCCAATTGGCTAATTTACTCAAAAACTCCGCCCGCTCCCGCGGGGAAGAAACCTTTGGTTCCTTTAAAAGCTCCTCCAAACTTTTTTTGGAGTAACAAACCCTTGCCCCTATTGCGGTAAGCGGAAAGGTATCCTTGAAATCTTTCCACGAAAAAAAGTCTTTAATGGAAGGCATTAAAGGAAAAAGTATTAATTAAAACTCCATTAGCTCTTTTGCTAAGAAAACGGGTCCCTCTTTGCAAACCCTTTTAAAGCCACTAAGAGTTTTAACCACACAGCCAAGGCACACCCCCCAACCGCAAGCCATTCGGCGGTCTAAGGAAAGGTAGGCTTCAATATTCCTCTCCTCGGAATAGGTTTTAAGGTATTTCAAAAGGGGTTTGGGTCCGCAGGCGTAAATCACCGCGGAGGAATCTGTAAATTCATCTAAATCCTTTACGGGAAAACCCTTCCTTCCAAAACTTCCATCGTCGGTGTAAAAGACTACCTCCACCCCTTTGCGGGAAATATTTTCATACCACTCCCTCATGGAGAGGAACTCTTTGTTTCTTGCCCCGTATAGGACTACGGTTTTAACCTTTTCCTCCGCAAGTTTTTTTACCAATAGGGAAACCCCCGAAGAGCCGATTCCACCCGCAACCACAACCGCCCTTTTGTCGGGATATATCGGGAATACCCCCTCTCCCAAAGGTCCCAAAATTTTTAAAGTGTCACCTTTACGGAAGGTGGTTAGCCTCTTTGTTCCCCTACCCACAATGTCGTAGTAAATTGAAATTAGTTCCCCGTCAGTGTCCGCAACCGCAAAGGGTCTCCTATTTAGGGGGTCGTATTCTTCCTCCCTGCGGGTTTCAACCATAACAAACTGTCCGGGTTTTACGGTTTGCGCTATCTCCTTTGCCCTTAAAACTATTTCCCAAGTTATACCCGATACAAATCGGTTGGAAACAACCTCCGCGGTCAATTCAAACATAGAAAAACTATTGTCGGGAAAAAGAAGAAATAGAGGCTCCCGCTTTAGCGGGCATTTGTCCTAACTTATTGAGAGGTTTTTTGTTTTTGCGATTTTCTATAAGGAAGAGGTATATATTGAACGGAAGGAACCGCATTTTGTTTGGGTTGGGGATAAAGCTCCATAAGTTCGTAAACCTCTTCGGGAACATCGGTTGATACCCTAAGTCCGTATTCTTTCAACACCTCGTAGGTTAGGGGGTAATCGTGAGTCCACTTTCCTTGGGAAAAATCTTGGGCAACCCTTTGGGCTACCTCCTCGGGATAACCCTTTTTGAGGAGGAGGTTATATACATATTCCTTCATTTGGTCTAAAGCCTTTTGGGCGATATCCGCCAATATTAGGGTTTGGTCGTCTATTTTTTCAACCGGTTTGGTTTCCAAAACTTTCTTTATAGAGGCGGCGGGGTATTGTCCCAATTGGGGGTCTACGGGTCCCAAAACCGCGTGTTTGTCCATGATAATTTTGTCCGCCGCGAGGGCTATAAGGGTTCCACCGCTCATAGCATAGTGCGGAACTATAACCCTAACCTCCCCTTTGTGTTCCGCCAAAGCGTTGGCTATTTGGGTTGCCGCCAAAACTAAACCACCGGGAGTGTGGACTATTAGGTCTATCGGCATATCATCGGGGGTCATTCTTATAGCCCTCAGAACCTCTTCCGAGTCCTCTATGTTTATGAACCTAAAAAGGGGTATTCCCAAAAATCCCATAGTCTCCTGGCGGTGGATTAGCGTTATAACCCTACTTCCCCTCTTTTGTTCCAATCTGCGGATTAAACTTTCCCTCGCCCGTTGCAGTTGCATTTTTGAAAGCCACGGTTGGAGGAATACGAAAAGGATTAAGAACCACCAGAGGAAACTCATTAGCATACCAAACGGGTCTGGATAATACATTTCACCAACCTCCTCATTTTGTTTTAGGTCAAAATTTAGAAACCTTTTGGAGAAAAGGAAGAAGTTAAACCCTCTGGGCGACCCTTAATTTTGCGCTCCTTGAGGGGGGATTTTGTTTTAGCTCCTCCTCCGAAGGTGTTATAGGTTTTTTCGTTAAAACCTCAAGAAGTCCCTCCCTTTCAAAATGCCTAAAGGTGTGTTTGACTATTCTATCCTCCAACGAGTGGAAGGAAATTACCGCAATCCTCCCCTTGGGGTTTAGAAGGTGGGGAATCTTAAGAAGGGCGTTTTTTAGGTGCCAAAGTTCCTTGTTTACCTCTATCCTTATCGCCTGAAAGGTTTTCGTTGCGGGGTGAATCTTTTTGTAAAACCCTTTGGGGATTGCCTTTTCCACAATTTCCGCCAACTCCCTTGTGGTTTCTATCGGTTTTTTCCTCCGCGCGCTGACTATTGCCTTGGCAATCCTGTAGGCAAAACGCTCCTCGCCGTATTCCTTTATAATCCGGGCCAAATCCTTTTCCTTATACCTGTTTACCACATCGTAGGCGGTAAGCTTTTGCTGGGGATTCATTCTCATATCCAGTGGTGCATCTTCTTTAAAGGAAAAGCCCCTTTCGGGGGTCTTCAGTTGAAGCATAGAAACCCCCAAATCCATAAGGATTCCGTCCACCTTTTCTATTCCTTCCGCCTTAAGAACCTCGTCTATATCTTCGTAATCCGCCTGATAGAGGCTAAACCTTCCCTCAAAGGGTGAAAGTCTTTTTTTCGCCTCCTCCAAGGCGTAGGGGTCTTTATCTATACCTATAAGGTATATATCCTCCCTATGACTCAAAATGTGGTAGGCGTGTCCTCCCAAACCTACCGTGGCGTCTACAAAAATTTTCCCACCATTGGAGGTTAGCATCTCTACGCTCTCTTTCAGTAAAACGGGAAAGTGGAGCATCTGAATTTAAACTACTAACTTTTTGAGAGAGATGCTAAAGTGGCTTTTAAACAAAATAATCGGTTCAAAAAACGAAAGGGAGATAAAAAAGCTAAAACCCTTTGTGGAAAAGATAAACTCCCTTGAGGGGGAATTGGACAAACTTACCAACTCGGAGCTAAGGGAAAGGGCTTTAAACCTCTTTGAGAAAATCCGTTCCAGCGAGGAAACCAAAAAGGCTTTTGAAAAGGGAGAAATAACCCCAGAGGTTATAGAAGGCTTTGCCTTAGTGAGGGAGGTAGCCAAGAGAACCCTCGGTATGCGCCATTTTGATGTCCAGCTCATAGGCGGTTTGGTATTGCATCAAGGGAAGATAGCGGAAATGAAAACCGGTGAGGGAAAGACTTTGGTCGCCAGTCTCCCTGCGGCGGTAAACGGCTTTACCGATAGGGGCGTTCACATAGTTACGGTAAACGATTACCTCGCCCGTAGGGACGCCCAATGGATGGGTCCCATATACAAATTCCTCGGACTGGAAGTGGGGGTTATAAACTCCGACGGGAAAACCTATATTGTGGATTGGGTAGACCCCGAGCTTGCCCAAAGGGCGATAGAAAACGATTGGAGGGTTTGGGAAAAAGGGTATTTCGGGGAGATTTTGGAAAGACAAAACGTAGAGGCAAAAAAGGCATTTTTCACCCACTTGGTTGAAGTTCCCGAAAGGAGAAAAGCCTACGAATGTCAAATAACCTACGGCACAAACTCGGAATTCGGTTTTGACTACCTAAGGGATAACATGGCTATAGACCTCTCGCAGGTTGTTCAAGTGAAAAATCACTACTATGCCATAGTGGACGAGGTGGACAGCATCCTCATAGACGAGGCGCGAACCCCCTTGATAATTTCGGGACCCGCGGAGATTGACCCCTCCATTTATTACACCGCGGACGCGGTGGTTCGCAACCTTGAAAAGGGAAAGGACTTTGAGCTGGACGAGAAAAACCGAACCGCCTACCTCACGGAGGAAGGGGTTAGAAAGATAGAGCAAATTTTGGGTATTGAAAACCTCTACGACCCCAAACATACGGAGTTGGTTCACGCCATACTGCAGGCGCTTAGGGCGCATCACCTTTTCCACAAGGAAGTTCACTACATAGTCAGAAACGGCGAAGTTCTCATAGTGGACGAGTTTACGGGAAGGGTTCTCCCCGGTAGGCGCTGGAGCGACGGACTTCATCAGGCTATAGAGGTTAAAGAGGGGGTTGAGGTTCAACCCGAAACCCAAACCTTGGCTTCCATAACCTATCAAAACTACTTTAGGCTTTACAAAAAACTGGCGGGAATGACGGGAACCGCGGAAACCGAAAGCGTTGAATTTAAAGAGATTTATAACCTTGAAGTGGTGGTAATTCCCACCAGAAAACCCGTTGCCAGAATAGACCACCCCGATTTGGTATTCAAAACCAAAAGGGCTAAGTGGAAAAAGGTTGTGGAGGAAGTCTTTTTAAACTACCTCATCGGACGCCCCGTTTTGGTCGGGACGGTATCCATAGAGGATAACGAACTTCTATCTTCCCTTCTAAAGGACAAAAAACTTCTAAAGGAGATTTTTAGCTCGGAGGAATTTAAGAAACGCCTTGAGGAGGCTAAGAAAAAATTCAACCTTTCGGAGGAGGAGATAAAGAAAAAACTCCAAAGGGTGTGGGTTTTTGGAATACCCCACAATGTGTTAAACGCGAAACACCACGAGAAGGAAGCGGAAATTGTAGCCCAAGCGGGAAGGTTAAACGCGGTAACTATAGCCACCAACATGGCGGGTAGGGGAACGGACATTCTCTTGGGGGGTAACCCCGAATTTTTGGCAAAGGAAATCTTGAGGAAAAAAGGATATGAAAACCCCGAAGAGGCACCCGAAGAGGAGTGGAAAAAGGCATTGGAGGAAGCGATAAAGATAACCTCGGAAGAAAAGGAAAAGGTAAAAAAGTTAGGAGGGCTTTACGTTATAGGAACGGAAAGGCACGAGAGCAGGCGTATAGACAACCAACTTAGGGGAAGAAGCGGAAGGCAAGGTGACCCCGGGGAAAGTAGGTTCATAATCTCCTTGGAGGACAACCTCATTAGGCTCTTTGGAGGGGAAAGGGTTCAAAAACTTATGGAGATGCTAAACATCCCCGAGGACGAACCTTTGGAAAGCAAACTGGTTTCAAAGGCTATAGAAAACGCCCAAAAGAGGGTGGAAGCCCAGAACTTCCAAATAAGGAAACGCATCTTGGATATGGACGACGTTATGAACGTGCAAAGGAATGTGGTTTATAGTCTCCGAAGAAAACTCCTTGAGGGGAAAGGGCTAAGGGAAACCATCGCCAAGTTCATGGAAGATGTAGCCCAAATGTTTGTAGACCGCTATGCCCAAGCTGACGAACCCGAACTTTGGGAGATAGAGAGAAACCTCCCTCCCAAGGAGAGGGAAGGAAGGGATTACCTTGAAAGGAAGTTTGAGGAACTTACGGGTGAAAAAATAGAGGTTCCAGAAAATGTCCGCGATAGGGAAGAGCTAAAAGAGTTCCTCCTTGAGAAGATGAAGGAAATTTACTCCCGCAAGGAGGAATTCTTTGGCAAATCCCTCATTAGAGAATTGGAAAAAGCACTGACCTTGCAGGTTTTGGATACCCTTTGGAGGAAACACTTACACGCTTTGGACCGCCTAAGGGAGGGTATATACCTAAGGGGTTACGCTATGAGAGACCCCGTAACGGAATTCAAAAAGGAAGGTTATCAAATGTTTGAAAACTTCCTAAACGAATTTAAATACGCCACTCTGCAAGCCCTCTTCCACGTTGAACTTATGCCCGAAGAACCCCTTCAAACGGAGGTAGAGGAGATAAACGAACCAACGGAGGAAAGGAAGCCGAGAGCTCCCAAACCGAGGAAACTAAAGGATAGACTCAAAGAGAGACAACGCAAAAAAAGTTAATAAACCCCCTCTTCCAGTTTCTCCGTATATTTCTTTGCCACCTCAAAGGAGAGTTTTCTTATCCTTCGGATGTATCTCGCCCTCTCCTGAACGGAGATGGCACCCCTCGCGTCAAGGAGGTTAAACACATGGGAACACTTAAGGGTATAATCGTAAGCGGGTAAGATTAACTCCTCCTCAAGAAGTCTTTTAGCCTCTTCCTCAAACATATCAAAGACCTTAAAGAGCATGTCCACATTTGCACTCTCAAAGTTATATTTACTCCACTCGTATTCCGCCCGTTTAAAGATATCCCCGTAGGTAACCCCCGGCTTCCACTCTATATCAAAAACGCTCTCTTTCTTTTGAACGAACATCGCCAACCTTTCCAACCCGTAGGTTATCTCCACCGAGATTACGGGTAAATCCAAACCACCCGCCTGCTGGAAATAGGTAAATTGGGTTATCTCCATCCCGTCCAGCCAAACCTCCCAACCGAGACCCCAAGCGCCCAAAGTTGGACTTTCCCAATCGTCTTCAACAAACCTAATGTCGTGTTTTAAAGGGTCTATACCCAATGCGGTTAAACTTTCCAAATAGATTTCTTGGGGATTTTCGGGAGCGGGTTTTAGGATTACCTGAAATTGGTAATAGTGTTGAAGCCTATTGGGATTTTCCCCGTAACGCCCGTCCTTGGGTCTGCGGGAAGGTTCAACGTAAGCGACATTCCACTCCTTTTTTCCCAAAACCTTT
>QOAS01000077.1 GCA_003972855.1 Gammaproteobacteria bacterium
CTTTAGGGGAAAGTCAAAGGTTAGGGTTTGCATCGCTTCCGTTCCAACATTTTATAAACCAAATGGTAGAAAATAATTTTTTGCATGCCTTCTTTGAAAGTTTCCAAGGAAAACCTTTTGAAATCTTTAATCTACGAATACCGTAACGGGAAACCTATCTACTACAAGAACTACAAGAAAGTATTGGAAGGGGCTATTAGCAAGGAGGAAGTTATGGGAAGCAGTTCCCTGCACGCGTTGTTGGTTATGCTAATAGGAGCATACCTTAAAAGTGTCCTCGGAAAAAGATTTCTCGTGTTAGGCGGAGAACTGGGATATATCCCAAAAAGGGGAACAAGATACAATTTGGACTTGGCAGTATTTGAGAGAGAGAAACTTCAAAAAGAGGGTATAAGGGACAGCTATGTCAAGACTCCCCCGAAGGTTGTGATAGAAATTGATCCAAAGATAGAACCCGAAAAGTTTGGAAGTGAGGATAATTATATTTTAGCAAAAACACAAGATTTGTTGGATAGCGGAGTAGAAACCGTCATTTGGTTTCTGACAAGAGAAAGGAAAGTCCTTTTTGCCCAAAGGGGTAAAGATTGGCTTATTTCCAATTGGGAAAGGGACTTAAAAATAACGGAGGAAGTAACCCTAAATATTGAAAAATTACTAAAGGAGGAAGGTATCACTTTAGATACATATAAAGTGGCTTCCAAAAACCCCACACCGAAGGGTAGAGGTTTTTGACAAAATTCCACGACGCCAAGAGTTCGTCGGGAGTGGCTATAAACACCATAGGTTGCTCTTCGTAGATAATCCTAAACGCCTGTTGGTAGAGTTTTTTTCTCCTTTCGGGGTCTAAGGTGGTGGACGCCTCCTCAAAGAGTTGGTCTACCCTTGCCTCCCAAGGGGTGGAAGGTTTTTTCTGAAGGGGATACCACATGTGGAGACTTCCCCAACTGCACCACACATTGCGTCCAAAATGGGGGTCTACCGAACCGGTTAGTCCTATAATAACCGCCTCCCACCTGTAGGGAGGGGTTGTGAGAAGCCGAACCAAGTTGTTGAAGTCCAAAGGTTGGAAGTAAACTCTTATTCCTATTTTCTCCAAGTCCTGCTTAATAATATTTCCTATCGCTTCCCGTTCTTTGTTTCCCGCATTGGTCAGCAGAATTATTTCAAGCTTATGCCCTTGGGGGTCTTCCAAAATACCGTCCTCGTCGCGGTCTTTGAAACCTATTTCCTCCAAAAGTTGTTTGGCTTTTTTTAGGTCGTAAGGTATGGGTGGGAAGAGTTTGGGGTCGTATATCCACTTGTTGGCGGGGGATACAGGAGCGTATAGGGGTTTTGCCAAACCGCCGTAAACCAAATTTACTATCCCCACGCGGTCTACCGCATAGGATATAGCCCAACGGAATTTGGGATTTCTAAACCACTTGAGTTTGTATTTGGGAATGTCCGCGTGGGGGTTTTGATTGAAAACCAAAAAGGTCAGAGAAGGGGTTGCCCCGAGGTCGTAAACGCTTATGGGTTTTTCTTTAGCCTTAACAAAGAGGGTTAAAAGTTCCTTTGCACCTATACCCAAGAGGTGGATTTCCCCCACGGTAAACTTCATAAGGGCGGTATCGGGGTCGGGAACGATAAGTCCCACTTTGGTTTTTATGTAGGGAAGTCGGTTTCCCTTGGGGTCTTTTTCGTAATAGTAGGGATTTGCCTCCCAAACAACCCTTTCGCCTTTTATGTATTCCTTTAGACGGTAGGGGCCCGTTCCCACAATCTCCTTGGGTGGCGTATCCACGTTCCAAGCACTTAAAAAGTTTCCCTCCTTTACGAATTTCTCCAACTTGTGTTTGGGAAGTATCGGAACCGTCAAAGTCCTCAAAAAGGGTGCAAAGGTTTTGGGCAGAATAAACCTAACGGTGTAGTTGTCAATTTTTTCAACCTTAAAAGGTTTTCCCTCCACCAATAAGGTGTCCCTTATAGGGGTGGGAATTTTTGGATTGAAATACACCTCTTGGAAGGTAAATACCACATCGTCCGCACTAAAGGGTTTTCCATCGCTCCAGCGAACCCCTTTGCGTAGGTGAAAAGTCCAAATTTTGCCGTCCCGTGAGTGTTCCCAAGAGAGAGCCAAATCGGGCTTTACCTCTAAGGTCTTGGGGTCTATTTTTACCAACCCGCTAAAGAGACTATCTATTACCGCGGAAGAGCTGGTTTCCTGCACCAAAGCGGGGTTTAAAGTCTTGGGGTCTGAAGCCAAACGAACCACCAAAACCTTATCGGTAGGTTCAAAAATTTCCGGTGCGGGAGGAAAGGAAACTTTTTTAAAGGTTATCTTTTCACCTCGGATGGAGGGCGAAGTTGTCAGGTAAAAGGGAACAAAAGATAGAAACACCAAAAGGATACCTAAAAAGAAGAGAAAGTATTTCCGCATACAAGGTTTTTAAAGTTTACCCTCCTTTAAGGTGCCAAGAAGTTACCGTCCAATAGGGGTTTTTCCTTATCGTCCAAAACGGTAAACTCCCCTTGGTCGTTTATGGATAGCATAACATCTTGAGATATTCTGTAGGCACAGAATTGCGCACCGCACATGGAACAGAATTTGGCGGATTTAAATCCTTCCCCTCCGTGAGCTTCGTCGTGGAATTTTCTCGCCGTTTCGGGGTCTAACGCCAATTCAAACTGTTTTTCCCACTCAAAGTTGAACCTTGCCCTTGACATCGCCAAGTCCCAATCCCTTGCACCGGGCCAATTTTTGGCTAAGTCCGCCGCGTGGGCGGCAATTTTGTAAGCTATTACCCCCTGTTTTACATCCTCTATATCGGGAAGTCCCAAGTGTTCTTTGGGGGTGACATAGCAAAGCATAGAGGCACCTTTCCATCCCGCCAAGGCACCGCCTATGGCGCTACCGATGTGGTCGTATCCGGGTGCAACGTCCAATACTAAAGGTCCCAAAACGTAGAACGGAGCCTCGTGACACCAAATTTGTTGTATTTTCATATTGAATTCAACCTCGTTGAGGGGAATGTGTCCGGGACCCTCTACCATAACTTGAATGTCGTGCCTCCATGCCCTTTCGGTGAGTTCCCCCAAAACCTTTAATTCCGCCAGTTGAGCCTCGTCGGTGGCGTCTTCTATACAACCGGGACGCAAGGCGTCTCCCAAGGAGAAGGCTACGTCATACTTCTTGAAGATTTCACAAATTTTGTCAAAGTTGGTATAAAGGGGGTTTTCCTTTCCGTGTTCCACCATCCATTGGGCTATGATGGAACCTCCGCGGGAAACGATTCCCATAACTCGGTGGTTTATAAGGGGTAGGTGTTCGCGTAAAATCCCCGCGTGTATGGTCATATAGGAAACACCTTCCCTGGCTTGCTCCTCTATGACATCCAAAATGAGGTCTTCGGTCATATCTTTTATGGAACCCGCAACCTTGAGGGCTTCGTATATGGGAACGGTTCCCACGGGAACGGTAGAGACTTCCAAAATAGCCTTTCTGGTCTCCTTTATAGCGTCACCGGTTGATAAATCCATTATGGTGTCCGCACCGTATTTGATTGCCACTTTAGCCTTTTCCACTTCGGTGGGTATGTCGGAAGCCAATGCGGAGTTTCCTATGTTGGCATTTACCTTGACGCGGGCGTTTCTACCGATAGCCATAGGTTCTAAGTGAAGGTGGTTGATGTTGGCGGGAATTATCATTCTTCCCATAGCAACTTCGCGACGGACAAATTCGGGGTGAAGCCCTTCCCTTTGGGCTACGTATTTCATTTCCTCGGTAATAATTCCCTGACGGGCAAGGTGCATTTGGGTTTTATTCCTAAAACGCTTTCTACCCTCTATCCAAGGAGTCCTATCTACCATAGCTAAACCTCCGATGGTTGCTCTTTTCTTATATTAGACCCCGCGAAGGTGGTCTTAAAAGTGGTTTTATCACCTTAGGGGTTAAACTAAAGACAATAACAATCTATGGACTTTTTACTTGAAATAGGAACCGAGGAACTTCCCGCTTTCTCGGTAAAACCCGCGTTGAAATATTTGGAGGAATCCCTCAAAAGGTTATTTGAGCAAGAGGAAATAACCTTTGGAGATATAAAAACCTTTGGAACACCCCGAAGGCTAACGGTTTTTGTAAAAGACCTTTCGGAGGAAAAACCCAAAAAGACCCAAACCGTTTGGGGTCCTCCCAAAAATATAGCCTTTGACGAAAAGGGAAATCCGACCAAAGCCCTTGAAGGTTTCTTAAAGAAAAACAACGCCTCATTGGAACAGGTAAAAATACTTCCCAAAGGTAAGGGTGAATATGTAGCCTTGGAAAAGACCGTTGGGGGACAACCCTCGGAGGAAATTTTGGCAAAGGCTCTGCCCCAAATTTTGGACAAAATTCCTTTCCCCAAATATATGAGGTGGGACTCATCGGGAAAGCTCTTTTTACGCCCCGTCAGGTGGATTTTGGCTATAACCTCTAAAGGAGTAGTTAAATTCAAATGGGGAAACTTGGAAAGTGACACCTATACCTACGGGCATAGGTTTCTAAGCGGTGGGGAAACCCTTAGGGGAAGAAAAATAGAGGTTAAAGACCCCAAAGACTACCTAAAACTTTTAAAGGAGAATTACATAATTGCAGACCACGAAGAGAGGAAAAAACTAATAGAAAAAGTCCTCTCCGAGTGGGAAGAAAAACTGCAAGCAAAGGTCCCCCTTAGGGAGGAACTAACCGAGGAAAATACCTTCTTGGTGGAATACGTTTACCCGATACTCTGTTCGTTTGACGAAAAGTATTTGGAACTTCCTCCGCTCGTTATAGTAACCGTTTCCGCCCACCACCAGAGGTTTTTCTGTTTCCAAAAACCAAACGGTGAGGTTGTAAACAAATTCTTGGCGATATCCAACAATGTTCCAAAAGAAGATAGGGTAGTCCGAGAGGGTTTTGAAAAGGTTTTAAAGGCACGCCTTGAGGACGCACTATTTTTCTACAGGGAAGACCTCAAGAGACCTTTGGAAAGTTTGGTTCTCCAACTCAAAGGCGTTCTTCAGCACCCCAAATTGGGAACCCTTTACGAGAAAACCCAAAGGCTTATTAAATTGGGTGAGGAAATCGCACAAAACCTCTATCCCCAAAAGGTTGAAAAGGTAAAGAGGGCGTGCTTCCTCTCCAAGGCAGACCTCCTTACCGAAATGGTTAAAGAATTGGACGAACTACAAGGGTATATGGGATTTGTATACGCCAAAGCCCAAGGGGAAGATGAAGAGGTAGCCAAAGCCCTTTGGGAACAGTACAAACCCAAAGGTTCCCAAGATGAACTCCCCCAAACCGAAGTGGGAACCGTTTTAGCCTTGGCGGATAAACTTCACGACCTCGTAGGATATTTCGGTGTAGGGGAAAAGCCCAAATCCACCGCCGACCCCTTGGGGCTTAGAAGGGCTTGCCTTGGAATTATCCGAATAGTGGAAGGTAAAAACTTAGAGTTAGACCTCAAGGGGTTAATTGAAAAAACCTACGACCTCTTTGAGGGTTTAAAGTTGAGCAAAGCAGAACTCATCGGTCAGCTGGAAGAGTTCTTCAAACAGAGATTGGTAAACTATCTTTCACCCGTATACGGTAAGGAAATTGTCAATGCGGTGGTTTCCGTAAAGGGTGGTTTGGAAATAAAGGAAATAACCCAAACGGTGAAAGAACTTTCACAGATTTTAAACACTTCCGAACTGGCAACCGTTAAAGAAGCCTACCGAAGGGTTAAAAAGATTATTTCCAAAGTTAAAGACACCTACGAAGTTGAGGAAAAATTACTGAAAACACCCCAAGAGGAAAGACTTTATAATTGGCTCGTCCAACTGGAGGAGGAATTTAAATATCTGTCCTCCGCGGAAAGGGTTGAAAAATTGGCAAGGCTAAAAGAGGCAATAGACCAATTTTTTGACAACGTTATGGTTATGGCTAAAGAGGAAGCCTTGAGGAAAAACCGTATAGCGCTCCTACAAAGGGTTAAAAAGCTATTTGAAACGGTTGCGGATTTTGAAAAATTGCCCCTAAGGGGAGAATAGTGAAAAATTAATAGAATCGTGTGGTGAAAAATGGGCGAAGCTTTAAAGGAATTTGGAAAACATCTTTTAAATTTGGCTTTAGCCATAGCCATTTACCTGTTAATTCAACCATTTTTAAAAGGAAATAATACCCTCAGATTAATATTAGTAGGTGTAGCATTCTACTTTGTTTTAATAATATTGGGCATAGTTTTAATCAACCTCGGCGACAAATTAGAAAAAGGAGGAAACAAAAATGGTTAAAGAAAACACCGATTTTCTAACACCTTTAGTAGCGGTTTTTCTAAGTAGTTGCTCAATAGGTTTAATCCTACTAATTTACGGTTTTCGTCTTCTAAAACAAAAAGAGAAGAAAGAAATTTAAACTTTGTCTAAACAAAGTGAAAATGTCAATTTTCTTCAAGAGGGTGTTTGAAAATTCCGCACCTTACTTAAGAAGAAGGTTAAAATTAACAATTTTTCGCTTGTTCGTTTTCATTTTAAATTTGTCTCCAAATAAGGATTTGGAAAAGGAAAACCACCTTTTGGAGATTTTTCAAACACCCTCACCAATACGATTTTCTAAAAATTCTTTAAGCTTTTTAAGGTCTTCTTTGAAGGTGCGGGCTTCCCCCATATTCCTCAAAATATAAGCGGGGTGATAGGTAAGAAAGAGTTTGGCTTTGGGATAAAGGGGATTGGGGTAAAACTGTCCCCTCATACGGGTTATGCGAACCGTTTTTCCCAAAAAAGCCTCCGCCGCGGTGGCACCTAAACAACAAACCACTTTTGGTTTAACTATTTCCAATTCCCTTTTTAGGAATACATTTAGGCAAGTTTGCATCTCCTTGGGGAGAGGTTTTCGGTTACCGGGAGGTCTGCACTTGCAAACATTGGTTATGTATATTTTTTCCCTCGGGAGGTTTATTTCCTCTAACACTTTATTTAAGTATTGCCCCGCCCTTCCTACAAAGGGTTTTCCCTGTTTATCTTCTTCCTCTCCGGGGGCTTCTCCTACGAACATAACTTTGCCGGTTGGGTCTCCGTCGTAAAAAACAATCTGTGTTCTGCTTTTACAGAGTTCACACTTACAGCAGTTGTTATTTTCCGCATAAACCCTTTTAAGGAGAGAAATCTTTTCCTCCTTCTCGGAAAGAGTTTTTTTTTCTTTCTTTCCAACTTCGGTATCGGTGGGTTCTATTTTATATTCGGTTAAGGAGTAAAATTCTTCAAAACCCAGTTCCCTAAGGAGTTTAACGGTTGCTATAAGCCTTCTTTCCATTTCAAGTGTTATAATAAAAAACCCTTGAGATAAATAATTGAAGTAGGAGGTTTAAAAGGGATGGCACTGCCCAAGGATACTGTTGAAAAAATCATAAAAGAGTTTCAAAGGCACGAAAAGGATACCGGTTCCCCCGAGGTTCAGATTGCAATTTTAACCGAAAGAATAAACAGGTTAACCGAGCATTTAAAGAAACACAGAAAAGACATTCACTCCAGAAGGGGTTTAATTGCTATGGTTAACAAAAGAAGGAGACTCCTTGAATATCTCAAGGAAACCGATTACAACAAATATGTTGAAATTGTGAAAAAATTGGGTATCAGGGTTACCAAAACCACCGTTTAAAGCCTTTTTATATAACTTTTGCTTTTTAACCTTTTTAGTTTGAAGGTTTAAAATTCCCTTTAATGCCCGAAAAAATAACCGACCCCTCTACCTTATCGGATGTTGAAAAAGGTGCTATTATCCTTTCTCTCACCCCTCCCGATTTGGCGGCTCAAATAGTGGCGGAATTATCCCCTTTGGAGCTAAGGAGGCTTATATCCGCTTTTCAAAAAATTCAGAATGCGGAGAAAAATGTCATTAATGAAATAATTAAGGAATTTGTAGATACCTACGAAAGTCTTAAGGAGTTTCCTCCTTTGGAAGCTGAAGAATTTATCAAGAAAATAATGGATTACGTTCCTCCCAATGTAAGGGAGATTTTGGAAACCATAATGTCCCAACCGGAGATAAAAATAAAACTCCAACAACTGGAGGCTTTAACTCCCAAACAATTGGCAACCCTTTTGAGGAAAGAACATCCTCAAATCATTGCGGTTATCTTAGCCCTTTTGACCCCTTCAAAGGTGGCTAAGGTTATAAAAGAATTTCCCTCCGAACTTAGAACGGAAGTTATAAAAAGGATGGCAACTTTGGAGAGTATATCCGCCGACCGTATAAAGATAATTGCGGAAAACTTCTTAAAGGAAATGAAGGAATTTGTCGGTGAGGAAATAAAAATAGACGGTACCAAGCAGGCGGCGAATATTTTAACCTCCCTTGATAAATACACTTCCGAAGAAATACTCTCCTACATTGAAAGTGAGAATCCCGAATTGGCGGAAAAGATAAGGGACCGTATGTTCACCTTTGAGGATATAGCCAAATTGGACGACAAAGCTATTTTGGAAATTCTAAAAACCGTTGATAAACAGACTTTGGCATTAGCCCTTAAAGAAGCCCCCAAAGAAATCTTGGACAAATTCCTCAAGAATATGTCCAAAAGGGCGGCTCAAATATTCCTGGAAGATATGGAGGCTATGGGAAAGGTTCGCAGGTCGGAAATTTTGCGCGCCCGTAGGCAGATTGTAAAAATAGTAAAGCGTTTGATAGAGCAAGGTATCATTTCTTACGGGGAAGAGGAGGAAGAGGAAGAATGATTTTCAGTTTTCCTTTAGTTTCTTAAGCTGTTTTACTATTTGCGGTAAAACCTCCGTAGCGGAAGCTCTAAAAGAAAAGTCCGCTAAGGGTGTTAAGGGTGTCTCTTCGGGATTAACCTCTATCAGGGTTCCCCCGTGTTTTTTACACAATTCGGGGAGATATGCGGCGGGATATACAACCGCGGAAGTTCCCACCGAAAAACATACCACACCTTTTTGGGCTATTTCAAATGCTTTTTCTAAGACTTCGGAGGGTAAATTTTCTCCAAACCAAACCACCCCGGGACCTACAATTCCTCCGCAAATCTGACAACGGGGTAGGTTTTCTTCCTTTAACCCTCTGAGGATTCGTTTTTCAAATTCTTCCTCGGAAAGGTTTTTTAGAAAATTCCTATCCGCGAGGGGGAAGAGCTTGGCGAATTCCTCTTCCCTGTAACGGGTTTCGCAATATCTACACTTTCCTTCCCAGATGTTCCCGTGAAGTTCCAAAAACCTTTTTTGTCCCGCCCTTCGGTGGAGACCGTCTACATTTTGGGTTATGTGCCAAAAATCGTCTAAAAGATTTTCTAACGATACTATCGCGCGGTGGGCTTCGTTAGGCTCGGCTTTTGCTATAAGGTGCATTCTCCACAGATACCACTTCCATACCAAAGTGGGGTTTTCTTTAAAGGCTTCAAAGGTTGCAAGTTCTTGGGGGTTGTATTTATTCCAAAGACCATCTTTTCCCCTAAAGGTAGGTATTCCGCTTTCCGCGGAGAGACCCGCCCCGCTGAATACAAAAATCGTTTTATCGGAGTTTTCCTTTAAAATCTCCGCTACTTTTTGTATATCGCTCATACAAAAGAATTTAACCGTGGTCAAAGCTTTGAAGTGCAAATTTTATTCACCATTTTTGGTATGACTTTAATCAGTCGGGAAGAATTGCTTTTAGGTTGTTCTTTTGCGGATGTTGAACACGGTATAATTGCGGACGCTTTGAATGCCATAGCCAAAGCCATCGCAATGGGGGAAAAGGAATTTGCCTTTAAAACTCTTTTACCGGCATCTCTGGATTATCTTGAAAAACATTTAACCCACGAAGAAAAAGTTTTAGAAAACGCATTCTTTTACTGGGCGGAGGAACGCAATTACGGGGACCTCTACGAGGAATTTTTTGGAAATTTTCATAACTACTTGATAGAAAAGGATAAGAATTTAAAAGAATACACTTATAGGGATTTTTTAGAGTTTGCGGAAGCTTTTAAGGTGAAGTATCCTAAGGAAGAGGAATTCTTCCGAATTTTGGAGCTAATAGAACATCAAAAACACGGACATAAAAATGTTTCTCGGTTACTTAGAAAGGAACTTTCAAAAATAGACCCCTCGGAGGAACCGAAAAGGATTGTTGAACAGTTGGGAGTAGCTTTATCCTTTGTTCTAAATAGGGTTTTGAAAATGGACAGAAAATACGTTGAGTTTTATAGAAATTACAATATACCCGCTTGTGAGGAAAAACCTCTTTATCCTCCTAAAGAGGTTTTGGAATTGATTGAAAGTGTCTTGAAAAACGACGGGATACCTCTTTCTGAATAAGACTATAAACTACCTATTCCTTTCCGCTTAATGTTTTTATTTTTGCTATGGAAAAACTTATGAGTAAGCATTTTGTTACCGCTAACCAAAAGGGGAATAGAAAAAAAGTTTTTATAAAAACCTTCGGATGTCAGATGAATGTTAATGACAGTGAGAGGATTAAAGGAATTCTAAAAACTTTAGGTTACGAGTTTACGGAAAACTGGCAAGAGGCGGATTTAATATTGCTAAATACCTGCACGGTAAGGGAAAAACCCGATAGAAAAGTTTTAGCCCATATCGGGGAATACAGAAAGATTAAGGAAATAAACCCCAACGCAAAAATAGGAGTTTGCGGTTGCTTAGCCCAAAGGATGGGTGAAGAGCTGGACAGAAGGGCTGGAGGAGTTATAGACATAATGTTTTCCTCCTACAATATTCATCACCTACCCCATCTTATTCAAAAGGCGGAAAAGGGCGAAAAGGCTATAGAAATCCTTTCCGAACCGCCCAAAGATGAATGGGAAATGTTTGAATACCCCACTGTAAGGGAAAATCCTTATTGGGCTTTTATTACCATAATGAAAGGTTGCGATAAGGACTGCACCTATTGTGTGGTTCCCCAAACGAGGGGTAGGGAAAGAAGCCGACCCATAAGGAGTATTATCAACGAGATAAAACAGCTGGTTAAGGAAGGCGTAAAAGAGATACACCTCTTGGGACAAAACGTTACCGCGTGGGGAAAAGATTTTGAAACTCCCATACCTTTTAGCTACCTGCTATACAAAATTGCAGAAATAGAGGGTGTTGAAAGAATTAGGTTTACAACCGGGTATCCCACCGATTTGACCGATGATGTAATAAAGGCTATGGGTGAAATACCCCAAATAGCGGATGCACTGCATCTGCCTTTCCAAAGCGGAAGCAACCGCATCTTAAAACTTATGCACCGCTACTATACCAAAGAGGAATATTTGGAAAAAGTAGAAAAACTCAAAGAGGTTAAACCCAATATAGCACTCTCCGCGGACGTAATAGTAGGTTTTCCCGGTGAAACGGAAGAGGATTTCTTGGAAACCTTGGACTTAATAGAAAAGGTGAGGTTTGAACAACTTTTTTCCTTTAAGTATTCTCCCCGTCCGGGAACACCGGCTAGCAAGTATCCCGACCAAGTCCCCGACGATGTGAAGACGGAAAGAATGCATAGGCTTTTGGAAGTTCAAAAGAGAATAATGAATGAGGAGG
>QOAS01000078.1 GCA_003972855.1 Gammaproteobacteria bacterium
AAAACCCTCTTGGGGCGTCCGGTAGAAATAGGAGATATACTTTCCGCTGTGGATTTCTTTTTAAAAACCAAAACCATTACGGGTGAAATCTTTATTTTGGATAGCGGACAACGGTTTGTGGGAAAGGGTTATTGAAAAATTGCGGGATAAAACCTCCCATCTTTGATGATAGGATACAGCCCGCCCCCGAAGGGATTGAAAATCTAAAGTTTTGGATTAAATTAAATTAGATACCTAATATACCCGCCGATAGCGGGCATAGATAACAAAAAAAAGCCCGCTATACCAACGACTAAAGGCGGGTATGTAAGCTGAAAGTAGCTTTGCTATCCCGCTGTATGGCGGGGTAGGTAGGAGTAGAGGCGGAGTGAACCCGCCTGTGGTGGTAAGGCACCGCTTAGACGGTGCAAACCCACCCGAAGCTCCGTATCTATGATACGGAGCAGTTCACTGAAAGGAGAAATTAACCGCTTAAGATTTCTTTTGCCACTTTTTCCCCGCTTAGGAACATTCCTCCGAAAATGGGACCCATTCGGGGAAGTCCGTAAACCTCTGCGGTGGACATTCCCATAACAAAGAGTCCCGGATATATTTCTCCCGATTTTTCAACCACCAATTTTTCCGCTTCATTAACCCACATTGCACCCATACCTTTTACCCGACAGCAATCGGTTCTTTTGGCTACCAATTTAACCACCGCGGCATCGTGTCCCGTTCCGTCCAAAACGAAGTCGGCTTCCACCACCAGCGGGTCTACGTGAAGGTGAACCATCTCTACGGGAGTCCAATTTATGACAACTCCGTTTACCTTTCCGTTTTTTATTACCACATCCTCAACGTGAACGCCGTTGAATATTTTTACACCAGCTTTGGTCGCTTTGGAAATTAAAGTAGAAGCCAATTCAACCGCATCCGCAACGAGATAGTTATCCCCGTAGGGGGTATAGTTTATTTCAAATTCGTCCAATATGTGTTTGGCATCTTTTTGAACCACTACTTTGTTGAAAAGCATTCCACCTCCCCAAATACCTCCGCCGGGGGCAAGTTTTCTTTCAAAAATAGCCACCTTTTTTCCGTTTTTGGCGAGTAAATATCCGGCTACCAATCCGGAAGGACCCGCCCCCACTATTGCTACATCAACTCGGGTATAGTCCAAAAGCTCTTTGGAAAAGGTTTCTATTATTCCCCTCGTAACCGAAAGTTCTTGAAGCATTCCTTAGCCCTCCACAAGGTTTTGTGCCAAGTTATGCTAACACATAGAGTTTACATTCGGACATGAAACGGGTTCAGTAAAAGGATAAAGGAAAACTAACCTTCGTCCCGAACCTCTCTTAATTCTCCTTTTTCGTCCAAAACGAAATAGGGTCTCTCGTGGGAAAGATAGTAATAAGGAGTGTAGGCTTTAAATTCTCCTGCGCAAGTATCAACCACCTTTACCGAAGGAACTATTCCAAATTTCTTTCTCCTTTCCCTAACATCTTTTTCGGTAGAAGCTGTAAGTTTTGCAATTTCCCTGTCGCTAAAGCCCCATTCCTTCAAAAGTCTCAGTTCCTCTTCGGATAATTCCTCCAATTTCCTATTTTTTAATAGCTGTTCCGCATCAACCAGTTGCTTTATGTTGGCTAAAAACCAACGGTCTATTTTTGAATATTCGTAAATTTCGTCTATGGAAAAACCCCTTCTAAAGGCTTCCGCCACATACCAAAGCCTATACTCGGTTGGAGTTATAAGACCTTTTATAAGTTCCTCATTCGGTATATTGGAAAGGTCTAAATCGGTCAGTCCGTAAAGGTCTTTTTCCAAACTTCTTATAGCCTTAAGGAGGGCTTCCTTAAAAGTTCTACCTATTGCCATTACCTCCCCGACCGATTTCATCATTGTGGTAAGGGTTCTATCGGTTTTGGGGAATTTATCAAAGTTAAATCGGGGAATTTTTACAACCACATAGTCTATGGAAGGTTCAAATGATGCGGGGGTATCCCGAGTTATGTCGTTTTTCAATTCGTCTAAGGTATAACCTACCGCCAACTTTGCGGCAACTTTGGCAATGGGAAATCCCGTTGCCTTTGACGCAAGGGCGGAAGAACGGGATACCCTCGGGTTCATTTCTATAACATAAAAATCTCCGCTTTCGGGATTTACCGCAAACTGGATATTGGAGCCTCCCGTATCAACCCCTATGGCGCGGATTATGGCTATAGCCGCATCCCTTAGGATTTGGTATTCTTTGTCGGTTAAAGTTTGGGCGGGTGCCACCGTGATGCTGTCGCCGGTGTGAACCCCCATTGGGTCAAGGTTTTCTATGGAGCAAACTATAATGACATTATCCGCTTTATCCCTTATAACCTCCAGTTCATACTCTTTCCAGCCGAGGAGGGATTTGTCCAATTGAACTTGATGGATGGGTGAA
Source organism: Gammaproteobacteria bacterium (assembly GCA_003972855.1). Classification (GTDB taxonomy): domain Bacteria; phylum Aquificota; class Aquificia; order Aquificales; family QOAS01; genus QOAS01. The sequence continues at coordinate 2,411 of QOAS01000078.1, forward strand.
GTTTCCAAGGCTATTTTCAGTTTCTGTTCAAATTCTTCCCTGTTGTAGGCTATGGAACCTCCCGTTCCGCCCAAGGTAAAGGCGGGTCTCAAAATTACGGGAAAACCTATTTTTTCTATAGCCTTTAGTCCCTCTTCAACGGAATTTACAACCGCCCGAGGGGGGACTTTTAAGCCTATTTTTTCCATTGTTTGTGCAAACAGTTCCCTATCTTCCCCCCTCTTTATCGCCTCGTAATTTGCACCTATTAGTTCAACGCCGTATTTTTGCAAAATACCTTTTTCGTAAAGCTCAACCGCCAAATTTAATCCCGTTTGACCTCCTAAGGTTGGAAGCAAAGCATCGGGACGCTCTTTTTCAATAATTCTTTCTAAGACTTCCGCGGTAAGGGGTTCCACATAGGTGCGGTTGGCAACTTCGGGGTCGGTCATTATAGTGGCGGGATTGGAGTTTACTAAAATAACTTCATACCCCTCTTGGCGTAGGGCTTTACAGGCTTGAGTTCCCGAATAGTCAAATTCCGCCGCCTGACCGATTATTATGGGTCCCGAACCTATTATGAGAATTTTTTTTATGTCCGTCCTTTTGGGCATTCTAAAAAGTAGGGTATTTTAAAGGGAGACTACAAAAGGGGGATATTGCGACCTTGCCTTTCCCTTATAAGGTTTCTTATTTTGGTAACCGCAAAAATTTCCGAAAGGGTTTTATCTACCAAAAATCCCAACAGAATAACAATTAAATCCTCTATGTAATCCTCAATGTTTCCAAGCTGGAGTTTGGCATCTTTCAAAAATAGGTTTACAAAAGTATCCTCGTCCATGGAGGAAAATTCGTCTTCATACCTTTTGTAGAATTCCCTTAAAATCTGTTCCAACAAAAGGGAAAAGTTTTTGGAAAATTCCCCCTCCTGCGGTAGGGGAAGTTCCAAACTTTCCGCTATAAGGGTTAGGTATTGGAAAAGCCTCATGGAGTGTAGCGCCTTTTCCAGTTCCTCAATGCGTTTTTCCAATTCTTGAGGAGGGTTTTCCCTTCCAAGAGATTGTTTGTAACTCAGTAAAAATATATCCTCACAAACAGTTTTTATCCCCATACTCTAAAATTGCTAATTTAATAGAAAACTTTCCTTCCTTAGATAGCTTGGGTTAGATTAATAACTAACCGAGATGCAAAAAACATTTGCAAACAAAGGTTTTTCTCTAATAGGCGCCCTTTTGGTGGTTTTGATTATTTCCATGACCATAGCGGTTATAGGCTCGGTTTTTATTAAGAGCCAAAAGATAGGACACGGAGTAAAGGTTTTTAAAACTACAAAGGAAGCGGCGGAGGCTACCGCAACTTCCATAATAAGCGCCATAGATAACGGCACTCTTACCCTATCACCCTCCAATTGTCCCGATTGCAGTGCAACCGGCTGTGGAGTTTGCAAAGTAATAGATTTGAACGGAAGCGGTTTAGGCAATTTGGTAACCGCGGTGGAAAATTCTCCCTATTTTGAAAGCGGTTCGGTTTCCGCTTGTCTTATAAGTAATTGCACCGCAGGGGGAAAAAATATTTATACCATTAAAGTTACCGTAAGTTCAAAGGACGGTTCAAAAACCACCATTTACTTTATTTATCAAAAGTAGCGAGGGCGTTGTATACCGCAAAAGTTACCGCCACCGATGCGGTTTCCGCCCTTAGGATAAAGTTCCCCAAACTTACGGGTAAGAAACCTTTATTTATCAAATTTTGGGCTTCTTCTTTTGAGAACCCTCCTTCGGGACCCACGACGATATTAGCCCCCTTGGGGGGTTTTTCAAATTTCAAGACCTCAAAAAGGTTGTTCTTCCCTTCCCTTTCAAAGGCGAATAGATTTAAAAATCCTTCCTCGGGGTTTATCTCCTCCAACCTAACCGGCGAGAGGATTTGGGGCATGTGGTGTCTCCCGCACTGCTTTAGGCTCTCCCTCGCTATGCGGTTCCACCGCTCAAGTTTTTCCTCTATAACGGAAAGCTTTTGAAAACTCCTTTTGGAGATTACGGGGACTATTTGGGAAACCCCCACTTCGGTTGCCTTTTGAACTATTTCGTCAAAAGTGGAAACTTTTACGGGAACGCATTGGTATAACCTTACAAAAGCTTTGGGAATGTTGGGAGTAAGTTCCTTTACGACTTCAAGAACCGCCTTTCTTTTTTCCAAAGAAACGAGTTTGCACAGATAGGGTTTTAAACTCCCTTCCTCTACAACCTCTACGGTTTCTCCTATCTTGACCCTTTTTACCTTTAGGTGTCTTAGGTCTTCTTCCACAACCGCGGTGGTGGGGGAAATTAGCCGACCGAAAAATCGTTCCATTAAAACTTCTAAAGGTATTGAAATTTATGCCCAAAATGTGTAAAGTGGTTAAAAACCGCACTGGATTATGAGTTAAAACGGATTTCCCCCTTTGCGGGGGTTTTTTAAAATAGGCTAAAACCCAAGGAGGTTTCTTAGAAATGGCAAACGAAAGGTTTGACCTTGTAATTAAAGTTGGCGGAGAAGGTGGTGAAGGTGTTATCACCGCCGGAGACTTCTTGACCGAAACCGCCGCAAGGGCGGGTTATTGGGCTGTTAACTATAAGTCTTACCCCGCAGAGATTAAGGGTGGTTACGCCCAGTCTACCGTTAGGGTTTCTTCCGAAAGGGTTTACTCCACCGGCGATAGCTTTGATATTCTCTGCGCCTTCAACGGTGAAGCGGTTGAAAAGAATATGGTATTCCTCAAAAGGGCAAAGGACGAGTCTAAACCCAAAGTGCTCGTTTACGATAGCACCGATTACCAACCTGCGGAAGAGCTTGAAAATGTAATATACTACCCCGTTCCCCTATCGGAATTGGCAAAGGATGTTATGAAAGCCTACATCACCAAAAACATCATCGCGTTGGGTGTCCTATCCGAACTGTTCTCAATTCCCGAAAAGTCCATCAAAGATGCGATAAAAGCCAAATTCATGAGGAAAGGTGAGCATATCGTTGAAATGAACTATAAGGCTTTTGACCTCGGAAGACAATACGTAAGGGAAAATCTCAAAAAGGTAGACCCCTATAAGTTCCCCGAACCAAAAGAACCTCAAGATGTTGTAATAATGGAAGGTAACCAAGCGGTTGCAAAAGGTTCCATTACCGCCGGAGTTCAATTCTACGCCGCATATCCGATTACTCCCGCAACCACCGTTGGTAACTACATAGTAAACGACCTTATAAAGAGGGGCGGATGGCTCTATCAGGCGGAAGATGAAATTTCCTCTCTCGGTATGGCATTGGGAGCTTCCTTTGCGGGTAAAAAGGCTATGACCGCCACCTCGGGACCCGGAATTTCCCTAATGAGCGAGTTTATCTCCTACGCGGGTATTACCGAATTGCCTATCGTTATAGTTGACGTTCAAAGGGGTGGACCCGGAACGGGAATGCCCACCAAACACGAACAGGCGGACCTATTTATCTGCGCCTTCGGTGGACACGGTGACTTCCCGAGGGCAATTTTGGCGGCTACCACCGTTGAAGATAACTTCTATCTCGCCATTGAAGCCTTTAACTTGGCGGAAAAGTATCAAATTCCCGTTTTCCTAATGACCGACGGAGCTTTGGCTATTAGGTCGGAGGTATTTCCCACTCCCAAAGTTGAGCAGAGAGAGGACGGAAAGGTTATCGTAAGGGGTCAAATCCCTTACGGGGTTGAGGAAATAGAGGTTGTAAACAGGTGGATTTATAATCCCGAAGAGGATAAAGAGGGAAGGTTTAAAACCTCCACCGGTAGGTTCCTAAGATACAGAACCGACACTCCCGACGGTATAACACCTATGGCTATACCCGGTGACCCCAACGCTATGCACGCGATTACCGGTCTTGAAAGAACCGAAAATACCGACCCCAGATTTACCCCCGAAATTAGGGTTAAACAGATGAACAAGCGTTTCAGAAAACTGCAAACCCTCCTTAGGGAAGATGCGGATAGGTATTACAAAGACATGAGAATAGACAGCGATAACGCGGACATTGCGATTATATCTTGGGGTCTAACCGCATCCATAGCGAGGGAAGCCGCTCAAAGACTAAGGGAGCAAGGTTACACCGTAAACGAGTTTTATCCCAGACTCCTATGGCCTATAAAAGCGGAAGTATTTGAAGAGTTTGCTTCCAAAGCTAAGAGGGTTATTATTCCCGAAACCAACTATCAAGGGCAATTTGCCTTCATACTTAGGGCGACTACCAACTTGAAAGACCTAATTTCCTATGTAACCTACAGGGGTGAGGCGTTTATTCCCAAGGAAATTGAAGACTTTGCGAAAATGGCAATTGAAAAAGACATTAAGAAAGGTTGGTTCACTCCTTCCGACGTTTACGGAACGGTTGTAGGTGCTATTTAATGGTTTTGGACATACGTTCCTTCCCCTTTTTGGGGTTTTCTTTTTATAAAACCTAAAGGAGGTTTCTTACTATGGCTGTTTTAACCGCTAAAGATTATAGAAGCGAAGTAGAACCTACATGGTGTCCCGGTTGCGGAGATTACGGTGTTTTAAACGCCACCGCCAGGGCGTTGGCGGAACTTCAGAAAGACCCCTCCAAAGTAGTAGCGGTATCGGGTATAGGATGCTCTTCCAGGCTACCGCTCTTTTTAAAGGGTTACAACGCCCACACCCTCCACGGTAGGGCTATAACCTTCGCAATAGGTGTTAAGGTAGCCCGTCCCGACTTGGACGTTATCGTTTTCACCGGTGACGGAGATATGTTCTCCATCGGTAGCGGACACAACCCCCACGTTGCCAGAAGGAATTTGGACATCACGATAATAATGATGGACAACAAAGTTTATGGACTTACTAAAAACCAAATCTCTCCCACCTCCAGAGACGGGCAATACGGTAGCTTGACACCTTACGGAAATGTTGATGGACATATTAACCCCATTATGTATATGCTTACCTTCGGGGCAACCTACGTAGCCCAAACCTACGCGGGTAACCTAAAACATATGACCAAAATCATTAAGGAGGCAATAGCCCACAGGGGACTATCTTTTGTTAACATAATTTCGCCCTGCCCTACGTTCAACAAGTTTGACACCTATAAGTATTACAAAGACCACCTCATAGATATCAACGAAGACCTCGGACACACCGAGCTTGATAACTTCAACAAAGCAATGGAAATGGCTATCCGTTGGGATGACAACTACAGAGACCCCAACAATACCAAAGCCCACATAGGTGTTTACTACAAAGTTGAAAAACCCACCTACCACGATAGGATTAAAGAAGTTCAAGAACGCATCGGAAGGGAAGAAGTTATTCAAAACCTCATTGACGTTTGCAAACCCAAGGCTATTTAACCCTTTTTTGTTTTCCCCCTATATCCTTTTATCCCTCTATGGGAGAGTATGTGGTAGACCTCAAGGGGCTAAAGGAGTTAGCCCAAAATTTGGCAAAACAACTTAAGGGTGACGAGGTTATAGCACTCATAGGGGATTTGGGAGCGGGAAAGACCACCTTTACAAAGTTTTTGGTTGAAGCCCTCAAACCCGAAGAGGGAACGGTTGTAAGAAGTCCAACCTTTGCGGTTTTAAATGAATACAAAACCCAAAAGGGAACCGTATATCACGCAGACCTGTATAGGGTGAAAAGTTTTGACTTTACCGACTACATAGGTTCGGGAATACTCATCGTGGAGTGGGCGGATTTAGACCCTTCCCTTGACGCGGACATAGTAATCCACTTTCAACACGAAGGGGATAACCTTAGGAGGGTAAAAATAGAGAGAAAGAAGTCAGTAAACCACTAAAAAGTCGTAGTTTGTGCAGTTGTAAGGTTGATATTGAACCGTGTAAGGTATTAACCCTTCGTGGAGTAGCCTCATGTAATCTCCTTTATCCCCGTAAAAGGTTATCTTTTTTATAAAGCCGAGGCGGTAGGAGTTGTAAAGAATATCCAACAGAAATAGGTCCGCGGGTTTCAGCGATTTTGACACTTGGAAGTGTATAGGCTTATCCGCTGTCCTCAAAAATTCAGCCCACGCGTCTAAAAAGTCCTTCTTTAGAATATTTTCAAGATTTTTGTAGGAGTGATAGGTTTCGTCATTGGAAAACTTTTTATTAATCCACCATTCCGCATAGGCGTTATAGGAGGTTTCAACTTTGGCGGTTAAGACGGGGTTTTTCTTAAAGAGTTGGCTAAAGCTTTTGGGGTGTAGGTTGCGGGTAAAGTATTTGTAGGGAGAGCAATCTATCGGCGTTGCGCTACAAGAGGCGAGTTCCAAAAGGTTTATAGCGGATTTTTCCAAACCGTAGGAGGTGTAGAGTTTCCCGTATCGGTAGTATTGCGATATTTTCGTGTAAAGGTAGGGATAGCGAATTGCTTTACCGCTTGTTTCGTAATCGGTGACCAAATCTTGAACCGTGTTTAAAAGTTCACTCAAAGTTGTGGAAAAACCCAACTCCAATGAGACAAGGATTAGCAAAAGAAACTTTTTAGCCATTTAGAGTTTATTTTAAATGCACCTTTTACCCGCAAAACGCAAATATATTTCCATCGGGGTTGAGTTTTTGAGAAAAAGTTTTCCCGTGGTGCTTCCCACCGATACCCTTTACGGTATATGTGCGGATGTCCTAACCCCCGAAGCGGTTGAAAAGGTTTACCGCGCAAAGTGGAGAAATCCTTCCAAACCTCTAATAGTTTTGGTTTATAACCCGTTCCAAATAGAGGAGTTTTTCGGTGTTAAACTTACCGAGGAGGTTTTAAATATTTTGAACTACAAAAAACCTATATCTTTACTTTTACCCGTAAAGGGATTTGAATGGGTTTCCCGCGGAAGCGGGTTTATAGCCTTTAGATTGGTAAAAGGTGGTTTTATAAAGGAATTTTTGCAAGCCTATAAGAGACCTTTGGTAGCCCCCAGTGCCAATTGGGAGGGGTATCCGCCCGCCAAGGATATCTATCAAGCGTTTTTCTACTTCGGAAATTCGGTAGCGGTTTACTACGACGGCGGAGTTTTGAAGGGGTTGCCGTCCGCCCTTTTAAAGTTGGAGGGTAAAAAGGCTAAACTTTTGAGGAGGGGAAGTTTGACCGAGGAGGACTTTAAAGTCCTAAAGGTAGAACCTCTTGAAGAGAAATAGGTAAACGAGGGCGGTAGAAACGATAACCGCCAAAGTTAGGAATTTATTTGCAACTCCTCCCGTTAGGGCTAAAAAGAAGGCGGTAAGAACCCAGAGGGGGATAAACCTTTTTAATCTCACCACCACCCGTGCGAAGATACCGCAGGAACGGGAAACCCCGCAGAGGGTAAAAAAGACTATCCACGCACCAACCGAGTGGGCTAAGGCTATTACCCAACCTCCGAGGTTGAAAATCGCTATACCCACCGCGGGAATCGTTATCTCCGCCAAAACCCAAAGTAGGGAGAGGGAAAACGACAAATAAAACCTCCCTTTGGAGTAAAAGATGTTGGAAACCAACCCGTAAAGGATAGAAGGTATAAGTCCCAACGAGTAGAGGGATAGGTATAGGGAAACCTGTAAGGAGTCCGAAGGGGAAAATTCCCCTCTTTCGTAAACGAGGGATACCGTAGGTTGGGAGTAGAAAAGTATCCCCACAAGGGTGGGAATGGCAAAAAAGAGGGCTATCTCTCCCCCCTTGAGGAGGTATTTTTTTAGGGAAAACTCCAAATGGCGGAGGTTGGGCGAATACTTTTTACCGCTAAGGTAGGAGAGGCTAACCCGCGAAGAAGTAACACCTATAAGGGATATGGGTAGTTGAAACAACCTAAAGGCGTAGTTTAGATGGGATAGAACTCCCCCACCGCTTAGGGTTGCAAAAAATGCCTCCGCCAAAGTGGAAATTTGCCCCACCCCCGCGGAGAAGAAGGAGGGAACGATATTGACCAAAAACTTTTTTAGTTTCGGGTGAAAACCGACTTTAGGGGTAAAAAAAACCTCCTTTCTCTTGGCAAAGGTAAGGGTAAAGGCAACTTGGAGTAAACCGCCGAGAATTACGCCGTAAACGAGGGAAAAAATCCCCCAAAGGGGGTAAAAGAAAAGGGTAAAAAGAATAACCGCTATGTTGAAAACCGCAGAGGAAAAATAACTTACGAAGAAGGCTTTTTTATACTGCAAAAGGGAAGAGTAAAAGGCGTTTATCACCGCAAAGGGGAGGTAAAAAGCCATTATTCCCAAAAAGGTGCTTGTGTTCTCTATAAAATCCTCCTCTTGAGTTCCCGCCAAAAATTTTGCAACCCACTCGGAGAGGAAAGATATAAGAAAAGCAAACGAAATGGAGGAAAGGGTTAGGAAAAACAATAGATTTCCAACAAACTTTTTGTCAATTTCTTTACCGAGCATGGGGAGGAGAACTTTTTCCAAAGCCCCTTCCCCTAAAACCCTTCGGAAGATGTTGGGGATTTTCCAAGCCAAAAAGAAGGCGTCGGTAAGATAACTTGCCCCGAAAAGGGACGCTATTAAAACTTCCCTAAAAAAGCCTAAAATTCTGCTTATACCTATCGCCAAAGCTCCACCCAAAAAGCCTTTGGCAAAGGAAGTTTTGGACATAGAAGGGAGAGTTTAAGGGAGCTTTTAACAATTTTTGTTTGTTTCAAAACTTGACAAAAGTTAAAACTTGACAAACCGCTTTTTGTTAGTAATTGCTAAAATCAAACCAAATGTGTTTATGTAAATACCAAGCTGAAACCCTTTAGGGTTTTTATAGAGTCATACCCTAATAGGTGAAATTTGAGCAAGTCAAGACCTCAAAAGTGTGTAAATAATTTCAAATAACCTCAAAATTCGGTTAATTTTGGTAGATTATTAGGTTTTTAACCCAATTCGTGTTCAATGTTTAAATAATTTATTAATTCTTCCGTCCAGTTAGCGGTTTTTATTCCAAAAATCCAAATTAGGTTTAATCACTAAAATGTCAAGTTTCCTGCTTTGGGTTTTATTAATGTCAACTTTAGAAAGTTTTTAAGACTTGACTTTTACAACCTTTTGTGGTATATAGTCAAATTAAAAATAGTGGTTGGCTCCTTGGCAACCGAATAATGTCAAGTTTCTCCAAACCCGCATGGGAGTAGAGCAA
>QOAS01000173.1 GCA_003972855.1 Gammaproteobacteria bacterium
CCGTTCCACCAAAGGGGAGGTTAAAAAGGAGGGTAACCCATAGGGTGATACCCGACAGAATAGAGGCGGGAACCTTTTTGGTTTTGGGTGCGCTTTTGGGAAATCCCTTAAAGGTTTCAGGATTGAACACCGACCATCTCGGTGTTTTGTTGGAAAAGCTAAAAGAGGCGGGTGTAAGTTTGAGGATACTATCACCCTCGGAAGTGGAAATTTATAGGGCTACACCTCCCAAGGGATTATTCATAGAAACCGCTCCCTATCCCGGTTTTCCCACCGATATGCAGGCGCAATTTATGGCTATGCTTTCAGTAGCGAGGGGAAGTTCCGTAATAGTTGAAAAGATTTTTGAAAACCGTTTTCAACACGCATTGGAACTCGCCCGTATGGGTGCGGACATAAAAATTAAGGGAAACACCGCGGTAATAGAAGGGGTAAAGAAACTCGTAGGGGCACCCGTCAAGGCTACCGATTTGAGGGCATCCGCCTCTTTGGTTATTGCGGGACTTATAGCGGAAGGTCAAACGGAGATAAGCGAAATTTACCACCTTTTAAGGGGATATGAAGATATGGATAGAAAATTGACTTCGCTTGGATGTTATGTGGAATTAATTTAACCCTCTTGCTTTATAGGATTGAAAAAGGAAAATTAACGGCTATAGGTGGAAAATGTTTGAAAAATCCCCGAGAGGTGGTTTCTTTCTCCAAATCCTTATTCGGAGACAAATTTGAAACCTTTCCTTAGTAAGGAGCGGAATTTTCAACGACCCTTATTCCGCTTTAGCGGGCATTGTTGCAACCCTTACCTTTCAAACCTGCACAGCTTCTAACTTTCAAAATTCAAAAACCCCACAAATAGTTATATATATCGCTCAAACCCGCATCGCTCTAAGGGAGAAACGATAACCCCACTCCCATGCGGGTTTGGAGAAACTTGACATTATTTAGTTGCCAAGGAGCCAACCTCTACTTCTAGTTTGATTATATACCACAAAATGTAGGTTAAGTTAAGCCTAAAAACCTTTTTAAATTGACATTAATAAAATCCAAAACAGCAAACTTGACGAAGATTTTGCGCCATTGTTTGGTAAATTTAATAAAATTTGCAACTATTACGGGAAATTTTTTGAAGTTACTTTCCCAAAATGTGTAGATGAATTTCAGAAACCCGCAAAAATCTTTGTAATGTTTAGTAACAATATCGGTTTTTGTAGAAAAAAAAATGAACAAAAAGGGGGGTAAATGAAAACTTTCTAACAAAAATCGTAACAGGTTTTGCGCTTTGGCTACCGTTGGAGGATTTTTTTTTTACGGCGAAATATTTTTGAAACCCAAAGAGTGGTGAAAGGATAAAATTAATTGACACCAAAGTGTGGGCAATTAAAATCACCAAGCAAATAAGACTTTAGAAGTTAAGCTTAAGCGTCTTCAACCCGTAAATGGGGGTAGTAATTCCTACCCTCTTTAAGGGGGTGGCAAAGGATACCGAAGGAACGGTGTTACACTTTATACCGTTTCCGAGGAGTCCCACTTTTTGAACACGAGCGAGGCGTTGGTTCCACCGAAACCGAAGGAGTTTTTGAGGGCGTATTTAACCTCTTTTTTAACCGCTTTGTTGGGGGTATAGTCAAGGTCACATTCGGGGTCGGGATATTCGTAGTTAATGGTAGGGGGAATAATTCCTTCTTTTACCGTTAAAACGGTGGCGACTGCTTCCACACCCCCCGCCGCACCGAGCAGGTGTCCTATCATAGACTTATTGGAAGAGATTTTGAGCTTATAGGCATGCTCCCCGAAAACTTTCTTTATGGCTTTGGTTTCCGTTTTGTCGTTTAAAGGTGTTGAAGTTCCGTGGGCATTTATGTAATCCACCTCTTGGGGGGAAATTCCCGCATCTTCCAAAGCCATTTTCATACAAGCGGCGGGACCTTCCGCACTTTCATCGGGAGCGGTTATGTGGTAAGCATCGTCGGTGGCACCGTAACCCACCAGTTCCGCATAAATGGGCGCTCCCCTTTTGAGGGCATGTTGAAGCTCTTCCAATACCAAAATTCCCGCCCCTTCACCCATTACAAAGCCGTCTCTCTTTGCGTCAAAGGGTCGGGAAGCCTTTTGGGGTTCATCGTTTTTAGTAGAAAGTGCCCTCATTACCGCAAAACCCGCAACCCCTAAGGGGGTTATAGCTGCTTCCGCTCCCCCCGCAATGGCAATGTCTATCATACCTTCCTGAATCAGTTTGAAGGCGTCTCCTATAGAGTGGGTTCCGGTTGCACAGGCGGAAACTACGCAGTAGTTGAGACCTTTAAATCCGAACCTTATGGCGGTTAATCCCGCAATCATATTGGAAATCCCGTAGGGGATAAAAAACGGAGAAACCCTCTTGGGTCCCCTTTTCTTTAGAACCTCGTATTGGTCTTCAATGTCCTTTAGTCCTCCTATACCGCTACCTATAATTACCCCTACGCGGGATTTGTCTATATCCGCTTTGTCCAAACCGCTATCGGTTATAGCCTGCACCGCCGCCGCAACCCCGAATTGAATGTATCTGCTTACCCTTTTGGCTTCCTTTTTATCAAAGTAGAGCAAGGGATTGAAATCTTTAACTTCTCCCGCTATTTTTACGGTTAAATCGGGATATTCATCGGCGTTAAAATTAACTTTTATCTTGTCTATACCGGAGACCCCATTTATAAGGTTATTCCAAAAAGTTTTAACATCGTTACCTATGGGGGTTACCACTCCCAAACCGGTAACTACAACCCTGCGTTTTTTGTTTCCCATAAAACCGACCTCTTAAGGTTTTTGAAGGAAGAAAGATAACGGAAAAAAAGAAGAATTATAACTTCTGGAGTGGAAAGATGGAATTAACCTTGACCGACTTTTTCTTTGATGTAGTTAATGGCGTCTCCAACGGTTTTTATTTTTTCCGCATCCTCTTCGGGGATTTCAATACCAAACTCCTCTTCAAGAGCCATTACAAGCTCTACCACATCCAAGGAGTCCGCACCCAAATCTTGAACGAAGTCCTTTTCGGGAGTAATGTTTTCTATAGGTTCACCCAATTGGTCTGCTATAATTTCTCTAACCCTTTGCTCAATATCTGCCATTTTCTACCTCCCTAAAGGTTTGAGGTCTATTATTTTATCCGAAAAAGTTGATTTTTAGCTTTAGGGAGAACTAAAGATGTTCTTAAAAGGAAAAAAAATACTCATTGGAATAACGGGTGGAATAGCTTCCTACAAGATATACGAACTTATAAGACTTTTAATCAAAGAAGGGGCGGATGTAAAAACGGTTTTAACCCCTTCCGCACTAAATTTTGTATCTCCAACCGTTTTATCAACCTTAAGCGGAAATGAGCCTTATTGGGATTGGGATTACCGTAAGCCTTTAATTCATATAGAGTTGGCAAAGTGGTGCGATGCATTTTTAATTGCACCCGCAACCGTCAATACCATTTCAAAGTTAGCCTGCGGTATAGCGGACAATTTGCTAACCTCCACTTGGTTTGCCTGCGACAAACCCAAACTGATAGCTCCCGCCGCCAATAGCGTAATGCTTTCCGATGGAATTATCCGCGAAAACCTCAAAAGTTTAAGAGACTCGGGGGTGAAAATAATCCCTCCCGAGGAGGGACTTTTAGCTTGCGGAGAGGTCGGCGAAGGGAAGTTGGCGGATATAAACCTAATAAGGGATTACCTCGTAAAAGTCCTTACCCCCCAAAGGTGGAAAGGAAAAAAGGTGTTAATAACCTTGGGTGCGACTAAGGAATATTTAGACCCCGTAAGGTTTATATCAAATAGCTCCAGCGGAAAAATGGGACTGGCTTTGGCTAAAGCAATTTTTTACCAAGGCGGGGAACCAATATTGGTTGCGGGTGATGTTAGGATAGATATACCCCGTTGGTTTCGCAAGTTTACGGTGGAAACGACCGAAGAGATGTTAAAACTCTGTTTGGAGCTTTTCCCTTCTGTTGATGCGGTATTTATGAATTCCGCGGTGACCGACTACCGATTTAAGGAAACCTTTAGAGGTAAACTAAAGAAAAAAGAGCAAACCCTAAAGGTGGAACTAATTCCCACACCCGACATCCTCAAGGAGTTGGGAAAAAGAAAACAAAACCAATTGTTGGTGGGATTTGCTGTTGAAACGGAAAACTTTATAGAAAATGCCTTTCAAAAACTAAAAAGGAAAAATTTGGACGCCATAGTGGTAAACCCCGCGGGAGTAATGGGAAAGAACCACTACGAAGGTATCCTTTTAACTCGGGACGGAAAGAGGGAAGAGATAAAAACTCCCACCAAGGAGGAAGGGGCTTTTTTAATAACCGAAAAAGTTGCCCAAATCTTTCTGGAGGAATCCCGATGGGAAAGGAAATAACGGTAACCCAAGCCCTAAAGGGAAAACTACAAATAAAGGAGGGAATAATTACCGTTTACGGTTCGGAGGAATTGCTTCATAAAAACCTCTTTAGAAAACTAAAGGAGCAGTTTGGAGACTACCAACTCTACTACGGGGAAGAGATAGAGTTGGAAGACCTAATAAAACTTTTCGGAGAGCGTTCCCTCTTTTCGGGAGGAAAAAACTCGGTAAACATTATTTGGCAGGCGGAAAAGTTTTTGGACAAACTGAGGAAAAAGCAAAAGGAAAAACTAAAGAGGTTGTTCTCAAAAAAGGTAACCAATATAGTTGTCTTTTCCGTAACAAAAGACCTAAAAAAGGCGGAACTTCAAAGCGAACCCTACAAGAGTTTGATAGAGGTTTCTCAAGTAGTTTTTACCGCAAAAAGCTTAAATAAAACTCAAGTTTCTTCCCTTATAAAGAAAAAATTCGCTTCCGCGGGGGTTAAAATTTCGGAAGAGGCGGTGAATTACCTTTTGGAAAGTTTTCCCGACTTGGTTCAACTTAGAAATGAATTGGAAAAAATACTTACCTATGCGGTTGGAAAGGAAGAGATAACCTTGGAGGAAATAAAAGAACTTTCAGAAGGAAGCGGTAAATATACCGTTTTTGACTTTCAAAATGCCTTCTTTTCCGAAGATTTATCTCAATCTTTAAAAATTTTGTCCTCCCTTATGGAGGGATTAACCTCTTATGAACGGACATTAACCGCTTTAAAGTTAGAAGGTTTAATACTCTCTACGGTTAATAAACTCCTTATTGCGAAAGAACGGATAGAAAAAGGAGAAAATTTAAAAAATTTTGCCAAAGAATTGGGGCTTTACTATCCGTTTCAAGTTGCACAATTTGAGGGTTGGCTTGGCAAATGGGATACCCAAAAGTTGGTAAAACTGATAAAACTTCTCTACAAGTTTGATACGGATGTAAAGTTAAAATTTTTACCGGCGGAGGAGGAATTTAGGAAATTTGTTATAAACGCTTTGGAGTAAGATGGGGGATAGCGAAAAATTGAAGAGGATAAATGAAAACTTGGAAACACTAAACGACCGCCTAAAAAGTTTGGAAGAGGAAATAGGAAAACTGCGGGAAGAAGGCTCTCCCCGTAAACTGAGTTTGGACGACCTTTTTCAGGAACTTGCAGGGGCATTAATAGTAGCCCTTACGATGTCCCTATCGGAGGAAATGTGGGAATTGGCTCAAAAACTCTCTTGGTTACACATATCTTTTGTATTCCTATTTGTGTTAGCGGTAGCCAATTTCTTTGTCCGTTACGGTAACAGAAAACAATGGGCAAAACAGACGGTGTTGGGATTCCTTCAGTTAAGACTTCTAACCAGTGCGGTTTTATCTTTAACGGTTTCCGCCTTTGTAGTGGCACTATTGGGTATTTATCCAACCTTTGTTAGCGGAATTGAAAATTACTTTAAAGTTGTCCTATTTGTAGCCAGCTTTTCGGTTATAGGTAGCTTAGGATTGGATATGGCGCGCTAAAGATGAGGGTAGGTTTTTATATAAACAACCTTTGGGGAATCTCCGCAACCGCGAGAATAGCCTACTTTTTGGCTAAAGAATTTAGAAAAAAAGGAGTGGAAACTATATTTTTGCTAAACAAAGACCAAATAGATATAGCAAAAGAATTTGAAATTATTGTGCTAAAGGGAAGAGGAGACTTGGATAGGGCTATAGAAATAGGTAAATTGGCAAGCCAATTGAACTTAAAAGCCATTTATGGCTTTATGAGACCTCAATCGGTGGTGTTGGGACTGGCAAAGTTGTTTAAACCTTCTTTGAAGGTAAAACTAATAGGTTCGGTTCGTGGTAACAATAATTTCGCTTCCTATGACAAGTGGTATCATTTACCTTATCGCTTCTTGGAGAAATTTATTTTGGAAAGGAATGATAAAATAATAGTGGTTTCTAAGGCGGTAAAAAAAGACTTGGAAAGGGCTTTCTTTTTAAATCCTAAAAAATTAGAGGTTATATACAATCCGATAGACCCTCATTTTGTTAAAAGAAAGTCAAAAGAACCTATTGAGAAAGAACTACGGGATATTTTCAAAAATCCCGTGATTGTAAACGTAGCACGAATGGAACCCGAAAAAGGTCTACACCATCTAATAGAAATCTTTGAAAGGGTTAATAAAAAACTTCCCGAAACTCGGTTGGTTTTAATAGGAGATGGTTCACAGAGAGGAAAGTTGGAAACCTTTATCCAAAAGAAGGGGTTAAAAGAAAGGGTATACCTTTTGGGGTGGAAGCAAAATCCCTTTAAATATATGGCGAGGTCAAAAGTTTTCGCTTTAACTTCCCTTTGGGAGGGATTCGGTTTGGTTTTGTTGGAGGCTATGGTTTTGGGGGTTCCCCCTTTGGCGTTTAAAACCGAAGGAGGACACACCGAGGTTTTGGAAGATTGTTGCCCCCTTATTGAATATCCCAATGAGGAGCTTTACGCGGAGGAGATTGTGAAACTCCTAACCGACAAGGACTATTACCTTTCGGTAAAAAGGAAACTGAACGAAAGGGTGAAAAACTTCTTTCCCGAAGCGGTTGCGAAACAATATCTCCGTTTAATTTCTTAAGGTCTGACCAAAACGCATTGGTGTTGGTGGTCTATAAATTTTTCCCTTATTTCCAAAACTTCTTTAAAGGTTACATCCTTAATAAGTTGGGTAAATTTAAAGTCCTTTTCAAACCCTAAACCCAAAGTTTCAAACCAACCCAAATACCACGACTGCCTTAAACGGGTTTGATGGTCTATAAGCCAATCGCCAATTATTTTTCTTTTAGCAATCTCTACATCTTCTTCGGTAAAGGGAAATTCTTGAGTAACCTTTAGCAAATCTTCCAAAGCCTTTTCAGCCTTTTGGGGAGAGGTTCCTATATAGGCGAAAAGTCTCGGCATATTCACTTTAGTTGGATAAAAGGAGGTGGTTGCGTAAGCGTAACCTCTCTTTTCCCTCAATTCCCTAAAGAGCAAAGAGGTAAAACCATCTCCCAAAACCGCATTGAAAACCTTCCCAGCGGGGTAATATTCGCTTTTGCAATGCGGTGCGTTGAAAGCGCAAAGAACCGTTGCTTGGCTTCCTTCCCTTTCTAACACTTTAAGTTGGGAGTTTTTGATTTCCCGCTCGTAGTTTGGATATTTAAAGTCCCCTTCCGGTATTTCCCCAAATGTTTCCTTTAACAACTTTAGAGTTTCTTTTGGGTTTTCTAAGTCCCCCACGAGGGAAACTACAAATCTTCTACCCTTTAGGAGCTGATTCCACCTTTTCTTTACCTCGGAAGCGGTTATTTTCTTTACGCTTTCCTCGTCCCCGAGTGTGTCCCTTTCGTAAGGGGTTCCCTCAAAGGTTAATTTTTTCAATTCGGAATAGGCAAACTTAAAAGGGTTTTCCTTTTTGGATTTGATGGCGGTTAAAACATTCTTTTTCTCCCTTTCCAAATCCTCTTCGGGAAAGAGGGGATTTAAAAGAATATCCCTTAAAACGGTTAAACCTTTTTCCAATCCTTCAACTTTGGTGAGGATTTCTATTTCGCCGTATTCGTCCGCGGTAGAGGTTGCTATAGACCCTCCAAAGTCTTCAAAAGCGGACGAAATCTCCTCTTTTGAAAAGTTTTTAGAACCCTTTATGAGTAAGTAAGTCGTTAAATTGGTGACTCCCGGTAGGTCTTCGTCGGTAATACCACCCCTTATGAATACATTAAGAGCTACTATACCCGCCCCTTCGGTGGGTTTTACTAAAAGGGTTACACCGTTGGGGAGAACTTCCTTTAAAACTTCACCCATACGGGGGTAGAAATTTTAAAGGGAAAAACGGGAAAAAGGTTTAAGTGGTGGAACCTTCCTCGTCAAGGTAGAAAACTTCGTCCGAAATGGGGTCGTTAGTTCTTTCAAATCCGGGTAAAAGTTCAATTCTATACCAAGCGCTTCTATACCAAATATCTTTGGGGGCTTTTTTAACGGGTGCAACCCTTGCCGCTTTGGTATCTTCGTGGTAACCCCAGTTCATATAGTCGTTGAAGTCTTGAATAATGTCGGTAATTACCGCACCAATTCTAAGGAGTTCTTTTTGGAACTTTTGCCATCTGAAGATGGAGCTATCCCTTAGGGTAAGTCCGAAGTAACCCGCACCACCGTGGTCTTTTATGGTTGCAATTCCCCTTGCTATGAAAGCTTTAAACGCCGCAAAGGTTTCGGGAGGGTCGGTAACAAACACGTCAAATTTTCCTAAAAATTCGTCGCTGTAAGGATTCCTAAGGTCGTGAACCCTTGCCTCAACATTTTTGAGTCCCAATTCTTTGATAATTTTGTTATCAAACTCTATGAGCCTTTCGTCAATGTCTATTATGAGCAATCTTTTGTAACCGCCGTAAAGGGCTATTGCCAATCCGGTAAGGTCGTCTTCCGCACCCATAACGATAATTTCTTTGCCCTCTATGTCTCCCCTCATATCCATGTGGAGAACCCTGGATACGGTGGTTTCGGGTGTTACCGCTCCTTGGTCAAACTGTTGCACAGGTTCGGGGCGGTCTTTGGCAATTTCTACAAAGGTTCTGTAGAACTCGGTATTTTTATAGAAGGGAACACCCCTTCCTTGGCAGGCTTCACAGGAAAAGTCTTTATAGCTACCGATTTGGTATTCTTCGCAAACCTGCCATCCCTTTTCGGTCAAAAGTATTTCGTCATTTTCTATCTTCACCAAACCTTTTTCCAGTAGGGAGTTTATAATGGCGCTGGCGTAAGGAACGGGAAGGTCGGAGTAATCCACAACTTTCCAAAAGTCGGTGGTTACCTTGAGTGCGGAAAATATCCTTTCAATGTTTCTCCTGTAGAGGTTTTGAATACCCTTGGCTTGGACATCTTTTAATATTTCCATTAGTAGGTCTGCCACTTTTACTACCTCCCTTTGTTGTTTTATCTAAAGTCTTTTCTATTCTACTTAAGACCCTCAAAGGGTAGAGTTTTTTACCAAACCTTTGACGGTTTTTTTTGAAATAGAAGGATGCCAAAAAGGTAAACCTGTGTGTTAACACTCCTAAGGTTTTTGTTTCCCTTTCGGTTTCCCAAAGGGGTAATAATTGCTCTAAAAACTTCGGGAGGGACATAAAATGGCAACCGAACTAAACACGGGAAATACCGCTTGGATGATGGTAGCCACAGCCTTGGTCATATTTATGAGCATCCCCGGTTTGGCGCTCTTTTACGGCGGTTTGGACAGGGCAAAAAATATGCTCAACACGATTTTTATGGTTTTAACCGGTTTCGGAATAGCTTCGCTAACGTGGTTTATAGTCGGTTACTCCATAGCCTACGGAACGGATATAGGGGGATTTATCGGAAATCCCTTGGATTACCTTTTTGGAAAATCTATAGGCGGGCTTACCAATAACGGGTATCCCGTAAGCGTGGATTTACTGTTTCAACTTACCTTTGCCGCAATTACCGTTGCCATTATTTCCGGCTCTTTAGTTGGAAGAATGAAACTTTCCGCATGGTTACTCTTTGCCTTCCTGTGGAGTATTTTGGTTTATCCGGTAATAGCCCACTGGGTATGGGGTGGAGGATTTCTAAGTAGAGAAGGTGAATTGGACTTTGCGGGTGGAACGGTGGTTCACATAAACTCCGGTTTGGCGGGGTTGATAGCCGCACTTATTTTGGGCGGTAGGAAGGAGAAATTTCTTTTACCGAACAATGTTCCTTTGGTGGTTCTCGGGGCGGGAATTCTCTTTTTCGGATGGTTTGGTTTTAACGCCGGTTCAGCCCTCGCCGCAGACCA
This sequence comes from Gammaproteobacteria bacterium, assembly GCA_003972855.1. GTDB lineage: Bacteria > Aquificota > Aquificia > Aquificales > QOAS01 > QOAS01. The sequence goes on from QOAS01000173.1 coordinate 10,176, forward strand.
AATAGCGGGTTGGGCTATGCTCAATACCGCCTTGGCAACGGTTTCCGCCATGCTAACTTGGAGCGTTTTAGAAATACTCCACTTTAAAAAACCGACCTTGGTTGGTTTGGCAACGGGTATCGTTTTGGGATTGGTGATAATTACTCCCGCCGCGGGGTTTGTTAATCCCGTAGGGGCAATTTTAATGGGTATATTGGGAACTCCCCCCGCGTTTTATGCGGTTATTAAACTTAAACAAAAGTTGAGTTACGACGATGCACTTGACGCCTTTGGAATTCACGGCGTAGGAGGAATAGCAGGAGCTATCCTAACCGGTGTATTTGCGGACCCCTCCATAAACGGAAGTGCGGGACTTCTCTACGGTAATGCGGAACAAGTTTTGGTGCAAATAATGGGAGTTATCGCAACGGTAATATATTCGGGTATCGCCACTGCGGTAATTATGTATGTTGTAAAACTACTAACCGGCGGTGCAAAGGTTAGCGAAGAGAAAGAAATAGAAGGGTTAAACAAAGTTCTCCACGGGGAAAAGGCTTATAACGAGATTACTTCCTAAACTTCAACCCTGTTTTTACCCTTTTTCTTCGCTTTATACAACTTTTCATCAGCCCTTTTTATGGCATTTTGCAGGCTTCTATCGGAGGTATAAATTTCGGAAACTCCTAAACTAACGGTGAACTTAATTTCTTTATCCCCTATTTTTATCTTTTTATTTTCAATTTCTTTCCTAATTTTTTCCGCAACTTTAATAGCTTGGTCTATGGTTGCATTTGGCAGTAGAATAAGAAACTCTTCTCCTCCATAGCGTATTATGTAGTCGTTTTTTCTTAAAATACCTTTTATGGTTTCAGCTAAACTTTTTAAAACTAAATCCCCAACATCGTGTCCGTAAGTATCATTAATCCTTTTGAAGTTGTCTATATCCAACATTATTACCCCTACGGGGATTTTTTGAAGCTTAAACTTTGTAAAAATTTCATCTCCTTTTTCCTCTAAAAAGTTTCGGTTGAAAAAAAGATATTG